>NZ_JBQCVF010000512.1:0-1039 GCF_051962515.1 Neisseria sp. P0009.S007
AGCAATCGGGATTGGCGGTATCCACTTGGTCAAAAATCACGCCTGATTGGTAAATAGCCATTTTTGGTGTGCCTGTTTGTTTTCGTATAGGTTGCAGCCGTTGTTTTCAGACGGCCTAATATACCTTTGTATATCGACTCTATGCCGTCTAAAATAAAATATGTTGATTCACTAAAGTTGATATTTCAGACGACCTTGTATTTCGTTTTCATGGTTATAGACCTAGTCTACTTTGCTGAAGTTATCACAATCCACCGCATTTATCTTCACATGGGATCCCATCACCATCACCATCCATTTTGGTATCAGAACAATTCTGTAAAAACCATTTGGCCTCTTCGCATGACACCATCTGAGAACAATATTGCCTGCCATCACAACGATATTTATTACTATTGCTTTTTTTAGCTTGTATCGTAGCTGGATCATTAAGCTCTACTGGTGCATTAGTTTGTTTAGGGACTAATTTTGCTGCGGCGAATTGATATATCTGATAACCAATTAACCCGAAAAGTGCCAACCCTACCAATTGCGTCAATATGGAAGACGACGTATCTAAGGCAAAAAATGATTTTTTCTTTGCACTCGAACGATGGTTATGATTCCGCTTAAAATCTCTTGCCTCACGATTCAAGTAACGAATCTGTTTAGCAACATTTTTTCCTTTTCCGTTAGCAGATACTTCAAAGCCAACCGCCTCATTAAGTTCAGGACGAGGGCTTCTTTGGGAAAAGTCAGAAATATGGCAGAAAATTTCTTGTTTACTACCATCTATCCGTATAAAACCATAACCTTTTTCATCATCCCACTTAACAATTATCCCTTTCATTAACCGCTTCCCTTTTTATTGTTACTTTTAAATCACAATTTAAAATTTTGGAATAACTAGTAAGTTTGATTACAAACCGAATATGTTCAGACGATCTATTCTAATTCTGCTAATTTTTTCTCAATCGCTTCTTCGGTCATAAAGCTGCACATGCTGTGGTTGTTGACCAGCATGACCGGAGCGTCGCCACATGCGCCCATGCATTCGCCT
>NZ_JBQCVF010000513.1:0-1038 GCF_051962515.1 Neisseria sp. P0009.S007
TTGAATGAACCGTCCCATTGGTTGTTTTCACTGCCGGCGGTCAATGCGCCGTTGAGTGTGTTGAGGTGCAAATAGCCATTTTTGAATTGCAAGAGGGGAGAACGTGCATTGATATGCAAGTTTTGATAGTCGCTTTCGGCTTGCAGGTTGAAGTCGCGGAAAAGGGCAGTTTGGTTTTGCCAATTAAGGCTGCCTGCGATTTGGGCATCCAGCTTGTTTTTGAGCAATACGGTTTGCAGGTTCAATTTGAGGGCGGGAACGCTCCAGCCGGCATCATCTTGTACAAGATAGCCTGCGCCTTGCCAACTGATGGGGTTGCCGATGTTTTGCAGTGTGCCGCTGATATCGAATGGACGGCCGTCTGAATCGGCTCTACGCAGGGAAAATTGCAGATCGTTTAAGGCAATATCTTGCTCTTTATTGTGATAGCGGATGTTGCCGCTATTGATGATGACGCGGTTGAGCTGGAAGCTTTCTTTAGATGTATGGTTTTGTTGCAGGCAGGCAGGCAGGTGGTTTTTGGGACCCAGCGTCAGAGAAGGATTGGAAAGAATCCATTTTTCAAGAACGGGGGCGTCTGACCATAGGCTGCTCCAGCCAAAGCCCATTTTAGACTCGGCAATATTCAGCGTTGGCGTATCAGGTTCGGAAGAGGAAAGGCTGAGATCTTTTAAAATAAGCGTAGGGCGCGGCAGCCATTTTCTGCTGATATTGGCATTGTATTTAACTTGGCAGCCATGGGCGGAAAAGTTTTTTTGTATGAACGCGTCGATGTTTTCTGTGTTGAATATGCGGAACATTAAGGCACTCAATACCGCCGCGAGGCATAAAAGCGCGGTAATGCCGAAAACTAGGGTTTTCAGCCAAAATTTTCCTGAGTGCAACATGGAATGAACAGACAATTCAGATTCTCGCTTTGATGGGAGCTTTTAGGAGTAATTGGAAGTTTAAGCCTTGCTGTTTAAGCGTGTGGAAGTATAACACAGAGCGTGGGCCTGTGTTTCAGACGGCATCGGTATGTTAATAAAAAACACCGCC
>NZ_JBQCVF010000514.1:0-1037 GCF_051962515.1 Neisseria sp. P0009.S007
GTTTCGCCGGATTGGGAAATGGTGATGACCAATTGTTTCGGATCGGCAATCACGTCGCGGTAGCGGTATTCGCTGGCAATTTCGACATCGGTCGGCACTTTGGCGATGGATTCGAGCCAGTATTTGGCGGTCAGCGCGGCATAGTAGGACGTACCGCAAGCAAGGATTTTGATGCTGTGGATGTCGTCGAATACTTCGCGTGCATTCGCGCCGAAGTTTTCAGGCTCAAAACCGCCGTCCAAGAAGACTTCGGCAGTATCGGCGATGGCGCGAGGCTGTTCGTGGATTTCTTTTTGCATGAAGTGGCTGTATGGGCCCAACTCCAAAGAAGCCAAAGACAATTCGGACACTTTAATCGCGCGTTCGGTTTGCGCACCGGTTTTGTCGAGCAGTTTTTCGATGCCGTTTGCGTTCAGCAGGGCGATGTCACCGTCTTCCAAATAAGCGATGCGGCGGGTAAAGGCGATCACGGCGGATACGTCGGAAGCGATGAAGGTTTCTTGGTCGCCCAAGGCCACCAACAGCGGGCAGCCCATGCGCGCAACAACCATTTGTTCAGGGTTGTCTTGTGCGATAACGGCGATAGCGTACGCACCGTGGAAACGGGCAGTCGCAGCTTGAACGGCTTCAAACAGTTTGCCGCCGTTTTGTGTGTATTCGTGGTTGACGCTGTGGGCGATGACTTCGGTATCGGTTTGCGATTCGAAGGTGTAACCCAACGCTTTCAAGCGTTCGCGTTCGGCTTCAAAGTTTTCGATGATGCCGTTGTGGACAACCGCGATCATGCCGCCGGAAATGTGGGGGTGGGCGTTAGGCTCGGTTACGCCGCCGTGGGTTGCCCAACGGGTATGGCCGATGCCGATATGGCCGAACACGCCATTTTCACGTGCTGCATCTTCCATCAGCTGAACACGGCCGACACGGCGGACGCGTTTGATTTTGCCGTCCATGTTTACGGCAATACCCGACGAATCGTAGCCTCGGTATTCAAGGCGTTTGAGACCGTCGGTCAGAAAATCGACTACATTGTGATTGGC
>NZ_JBQCVF010000515.1:0-1037 GCF_051962515.1 Neisseria sp. P0009.S007
ATCTAGAAATTCGGGCGTGGAAAGTTGGGATTTGAACAGATTTGGCAGGTACAATAGCCGCTGGTTTATCTTTCAAACCCGAAATGGCAGTCTGTTTTCAGACGGACTGTTCAGGAAAATGAAATCATGAAATACAGAGATCTGCGAGAATTTATCGCCGGATTGGAAGCTGATGGCAAACTCAAGCGCATTCAGCATCCGGTGTCGCCGCATTTGGAAATGACCGAAATCGCCGACCGCGTGCTGCGCGCCGAGGGGCCGGCGTTGTTGTTTGAAAATCCGATTAAGCCTGATGGTACGCGTTATGATTATCCTGTGTTGGCGAATCTGTTTGGTACGCCTGAGCGTGTGGCGCTGGGCATGGGTGCGGACAGTGTATCCAAGCTGCGCGAAATCGGGCAGACGCTGGCATATCTGAAAGAACCTGAACCGCCCAAAGGCATTAAAGACGCGTTTTCCAAACTGCCGCTGTTGAAAGACATTTGGAGTATGGCGCCGAACGTGGTAAAAAATGCGCCGTGTCAGGAAATCGTGTGGGAAGGCGAAGACGTTGATTTGTATAAACTTCCGATTCAGCATTGCTGGCCGGAAGACGTTGCGCCACTGTTAACGTGGGGCTTGACCGTCACGCGCGGACCGCACAAAAAACGTCAAAATCTCGGTATTTACCGTCAGCAGTTAATCGGCAAAAACAAGCTGATTATGCGCTGGCTGTCGCATCGCGGCGGCGCGTTGGATTATCAGGAATTCCGAAAACTCAATCCCGATACGCCGTATCCCGTCGCCGTCGTGCTCGGCTGCGACCCCGCCACCATTTTGGGCGCGGTAACGCCCGTTCCCGATACCTTGAGCGAATACCAGTTTGCCGGACTGCTGCGCGGTTCGCGGACGGAGCTGGTGAAATGTATCGGCAATGATTTGCAAGTGCCTGCCCGTGCTGAAATTGTGTTGGAAGGTGTTATCCATCCGAACGAAACCGCGTTGGAAGGCCCATACGGCGACCACACGGGCTATTACAACGAGCAGGACCATTTCCC
>NZ_JBQCVF010000516.1:0-1036 GCF_051962515.1 Neisseria sp. P0009.S007
AGATAGTCGTTAAGCTGCCACGATACGTCCCAGATGCCCGATGTCGAGCCGGTTACGAACACGGGCTTTTCTTTTAAGAAACGGCGGCTGGCAGTGTTGCCCATGATTTCGTTTTGCGGCGCGCGCGAACGGATGTGGTTCAGCGTCAGGCGGCTGTAAAAATCGGGATGGTTTTCGGGCGTGAGCAGGAGTTTGAAGCGCACGTTGTTGTTTTCCACGCGGCGCGGGTTGCCGGTCGGCTCATAGGACACGAACGGCTCGTAGCTTTCGCGCTGCTGCCGTTCCGCGTTCAAGCGGAAGGCAAGGTTGTTTTTCACAATCGGACCGGACACTACGCCGGCGATGTTGCGCGTTTTCTGGTTGCCTAAACCCAAGCGCAGCGCGCCTTCCCATTCGTCGGTCGGGTCTTTGGAACGCATCACCACCGCGCCAGCCACCGCGTTCTGCCCGCGCACATGGCTTTGCGGCCCGCGTAAGACTTCCACCTGCTGCATGTCCCACAGCGACTGCGTGCCGAAGGCGTATTCGTTGTAAGTGGCGGAGCGGCCGTCTATAGAGAGGTTCAGGCGCGGCCGCGTGCCCGCAAAGAACGCCACCGCACCGACGGCGGGGCCGGAGCCGTCCACGCCGCGCACGGTCGGTAAATCGTTGCCGCTGCCCAAGTCCACCGTGTTCACAGTCTGTTTGAGCAGGTCGGTTGCGGAAAGATTGTGGCCGCTGCGGTCGATGTTCGGCGTGGTGAAAACGCGGTTGGATGTGGCGGTTTCAAAGCCGCTGCGGTTGGTGCGTTCGCCGGTGACGACAACTTCTTCCAACTGCACCTGTTCCGCATCTTGCATCGCATCGGCGGCATAAATCCATTCGGAGGCAAAAGCGGTGGCAATCAATAGGGGGAGGCGGCGGAGGATGTGTTTCTGCATTTCCTTATCCTTTCAGACGGCATACGTCGGGGTGGATTGAACATCAGGAAATCCAATTGCTCCGTCAGTATGCAAATATTTGTGTTTACATATTTACATAAAACAAACTATTAATG
>NZ_JBQCVF010000517.1:0-1034 GCF_051962515.1 Neisseria sp. P0009.S007
ACAGGTTCCGCCTCATAAGCCAGACGGCCCGACTCGACCGCAAGCGCAAAAGCGCGTGCCATATTGACCGGATCGCCACTTCGGGAAACGGCGGTATTCAATAACACGCCGTCAAAACCCCATTCCATCACTTGCGCCGCCTGCGAAGGCAAACCCAACCCCGCATCGATAATCAACGGCGTGTTGGGCAGACGTTCGCGCAGGACTTTCAGCGCATAAGCATGAACCGTGCCCAGTCCCGTGCCAATCGGCGCCGCCCACGGCATCAACGCCTGACAGCCTGCGTCGAGCAGTCGGCGGCAGGCAATCAGGTCTTCGGTGCAATAAGGCAGTACTTTGAAGCCGTCTTTAATCAGGATTTCAGCCGCCTCGACCAGTTGGAACACGTCGGGCTGCAACGTGTCATCATCGCCGATAAGTTCGAGCTTAATCCAATCGGTATCAAACACTTCGCGCGCCATTTGCGCAGTGGTCACAGCTTCCTGTACGCTTTGACAGCCTGCGGTATTGGGCAACACAGGCACACCCATTTCTTCCAACAACGACCAAAAACCCTGCCCGTGCGCTTCGCCGCCGCTGCCGGCGCGGCGCAATGAAACGGTAATCATCGCCGGTTGCGCGATTTGAACAGACTGCTTGAGGATTTCCGGCGTCGGATAAGCAGCCGTACCGAGTAGCAGCCGTGAAGGGAAAGTTTCTCCATATAGGGTAAACATGATGGATTCCTTTGTAATATTATTTTTGGGGCGATAGCCTTCTGAAAAATCGGTTCAGATAGTTTCCAAATAGTTTTCAAGTCCTTCCGCGACCTTAGTCGGAATAAACTCGGTAATTGTGTATTTCGCTACGCCTTCTCGGTGAAATGGGTCTTCTGCAATTAACTTTTCCACCTGTTCCCTGCCTGATGCTTTCATCAGGATAATGCCGCCTGTCCGCGGCTGTTTGCGTCCAGACATCACAAATACACCTGCTTGATAATACCGTTCAAGATACGCAATATGCTCGGACAGGTAGGTTTCAACCGCAGCCAAGTC
>NZ_JBQCVF010000518.1:0-1034 GCF_051962515.1 Neisseria sp. P0009.S007
GACTTGGCTGCGGTTGAAACCTACCTGTCCGAGCATATTGCGTATCTTGAACGGTATTATCAAGCAGGTGTATTTGTTATGTCTGGCCGCAAACAGCCGCGGACGGGCGGCGTTATCCTGATGAAAGCATCAGGCAGGGAGCAGGTGGAAAAGTTAATTGCAGAAGACCCGTTTCACCGAGAAGGTGTAGCGAAATACACAATTACCGAGTTTATTCCGACTAAGGTTGCCGAAGGACTTGAAAACTATTTGGAAACTATCTGAACCGATTTTTCAGAAGGCTATTGCCCCAAAAATAATATTACAAAGGAATCCATCATGTTTACCCTATACGGAGAAACTTTCCCTTCACGGCTGCTGCTCGGTACGGCTGCTTATCCGACGCCGGAAATCCTCAAGCAGTCTGTCCAAATCGCGCAACCGGCGATGATTACCGTTTCGTTACGCCGCGCCGGCAGCGGCGGCGAAGCGCACGGGCAGGGCTTTTGGTCGTTGTTGGAAGAAATTGGCGTACCTGTGTTGCCCAATACTGCAGGCTGTCAAAGCGTGCAGGAAGCCGTGACTACTGCGCAAATGGCGCGCGAAGTGTTTGAAACCGACTGGATCAAACTCGAACTTATCGGAGACGATGACACGTTGCAGCCGGATGTGTTCCAACTGGTTGAAGCGGCGGAGATCCTGATTAAAGACGGCTTCAAAGTGCTGCCTTATTGCACCGAGGATTTGATTGCCTGTCGCCGACTGCTCGACGCAGGCTGTCAGGCGTTGATGCCGTGGGCGGCGCCGATTGGCACAGGTTTGGGCGCAGTTCATGCTTATGCGCTGAAAGTTCTGCGCGAACGCCTGCCCGACACGCCGCTGATTATCGACGCAGGCTTGGGTTTGCCTTCGCAGGCGGCGCAAGTGATGGAATGGGGCTTTGACGGCGTGTTGCTGAATACCGCCGTTTCCCGCAGCGGCGATCCGGTCAATATGGCACGCGCTTTTGCGCTTGCGGTCGAGTCGGGCCGTCTGGCTTATGAGGCGGAACCTGT
>NZ_JBQCVF010000519.1:0-1034 GCF_051962515.1 Neisseria sp. P0009.S007
CAGCTACGCCGCACAAATGCGCGAGCAAGGCAAAGTAGAAGCATCGTTTGCCGAACGCAAAGCCGCCATTCAGACGGCCTTGAACGAGCAGGCAGGCCGTCTGAACGCGACCGTTGCCGCCGATGAAGCCTTGTTGGACGAAGTGACCGCATTGGTCGAATGGCCTGTGGTATTGGAAGCCGGTTTTGAAGAACACTTCCTCGCCGTACCGCAAGAATGCTTGATTCTGACCATGCAGCAAAACCAAAAATACTTCCCGCTGCTCGATCAAAACGGCAAGCTGATGAACCGCTTCCTGCTGGTCTCCAACCTGCAAACCGAAGACCCGTCACACATCATCCAAGGCAACGAACGCGTTTTGCGCGCGCGCCTGTCTGATGCCGAGTTCTTCTACAAACAAGACCAAAAAGCGACTTTGGAAAGCCGCCTGCCGAAATTATCCAGCGTGGTTTACCACAACAAAATTGGTTCGCAAGCCGAGCGCATCGAGCGTCTGCAAAGCATTGCCGCCCATATCGCCAAAGCATTGGGCGCGGATGCCGCCGCAGCCGAGCGCGCCGCACGTTTGGCCAAAGCAGACTTGGTAACCGAAATGGTCGGCGAGTTCCCCGAATTGCAAGGCACCATGGGCAAATACTATGCCCGCTTGGACGGCGAAACCGAAGAAATCGCCGAAGCCATTGAGCAACATTATTGGCCACGTTTTGCAGGTGACAATCTTCCTCAAAGCAAAATCGCTATTGCTGTTGCGCTGGCCGACAAGCTAGAAACCTTAGTTGGCATTTGGGGTATCGGACAAATTCCTACCGGTGATAAAGATCCTTACGCCTTGCGTCGTGCCACATTGGGTATTTTGCGGATACTAATGTTACCTGAGTGTAAAGGAGATGAATTAGGATTAGGTAAGTTAATTGATAAAACATATGAAACCTTTCCTCGTGTTTGGAAAGATATGGCAAATTCCTTGGAACAGCAACATTTTGTGTTCAACATAACTTCTTTCATTGAAACCCGTTTAGCAATTCTTTTACAAA
>NZ_JBQCVF010000520.1:0-1033 GCF_051962515.1 Neisseria sp. P0009.S007
ATTTTCAGACAATGACGGTACTTCTGTAGAAGAGTCTAGCCAAACGTTGACATTAGATGATTTATCCAAGCAACCAGAGTTGACAGAGCCATTATTAAATCAGGCTTTACAAATGCGAAATTATGTTTCAGCGGCGCAGCTCTTACCTATATATCGTAAATGGAGCGGGCACGATCCTATTTTATTAGCTTATGCACAAGGTGCAATTTGGCGATCTGAAGGAAAATATAAAAAGGCTATCAAACTTTATCGTTCTATTCTTGCTAAAAATTCTGATCTTGTTACTGTCCGTTTAGATTTAGCTGCTATGCTTTATGAGGATAGACAGACTCGCAATGCGAAACATGAATTTAATGTGGCCAAGGAGCAGGGGCTTCCTGAAGATGTACTTCCGACTATCGCACTTTATGAAGATGCTATGAAGAAAAAGAAATGGCAAATTTCAGGTAGTCTAAGTTATATCCAAGACAGTAATATCAATAATGTTTCAACAGAACGCGAAATTCATCTTCCTCAATTTGGTAATTTAGCATTTGAAAAGAATCCTGACTATTTGCCGCAAAAAGGACATGGGTTTAATTATTCGTTATCTATCAATCGTGATGATAATATTAAAGATAACCATTACTTAGCTATGTCGGGTGATATAGATGGTGTGACTTATTGGGATAATCATGCTTATGATGATCAAGTAGCAAGAATAAGCCTGGGTTATAAAAATAAAAGTTTTAAAACAGATGGCTATGTTATGCCATTTTTAGAAAAACGTCGTTATGGAAATCATCCTTATTACACACGTGCAGGTGTAGATTTAGGCATTTCAAATTGGATAACGCCAAATTTACGTTTGTCTGCTAACAGTACAATAGCAAAAAAAGATTATGCATATACTGAACGACGAGGGAAAGATTATCAAATCGGAGTAGGTGCTACTTACCTTTTAAACAATGATACTTATTTTTTAGGTGGTTTAAACTATGCTCGTGATAAAGTAAAACATTATGCTGGCAGTAGCTCTAAACGTATAGGGAGG
>NZ_JBQCVF010000521.1:0-1032 GCF_051962515.1 Neisseria sp. P0009.S007
AAGCCGATCAAAATCGTTTTGAACCAACCGGCTTCAAAAGCCAGCCAACCGGCTTTCCATACGATGGTCATGTACACAGCAACGCACAATGCGCCGCCGATTGCACCTTCCCAGCTTTTACCCGGGCTGATGGTCGGCGCAATTTTGCGCTTGCCAAACGACTTGCCGCAGAAATACGCGCCAATATCGGCCACCCATACCAAGCCCATAATCGCCAATAAAGACAGCGCGTCTTCAGGCTGGGGGCGCAGGTAAACCAGTGCGAACCAAAACGGCATCACCAACAACCAACCGACCGTGTAAGCCTGCCAGCCGCCGTTTAGCTTCCATTTCGCTTTCAGCCACCAAGGCATGACAATCAGCCAAAACGCCAATACGACACACCAAACCAAATTGGGCAACTGCCAACCGCCGGCATAGGCAATCACGCCGAACACCAGCGTTGACGCCAAATAATGATTGATTTTCAGCTTATCCAAGCCGCTCATGCGGGCATATTCCCACAAAACCAACATGGCAATCAGGCCGCAAAACGCCGCCCACAGCCACATAGGTGCATAAAACAGCATGACCAGCATCAGCGGCAAGAGCCACAGCGCCGTTAAAATCCGTTGTCTCAACATAATTCTCAACCCCGTTGCTGCTCAAGCGGCAGCTGTTCGGAAGTCCGCCCGAAGCGGCGTTCCCGTTTTTGAAACGAAGCAATCGCCTCGTTCAGCGATTTCTCATTAAAATCAGGCCACAGCGTATCCGTAAAATACAATTCCGCATACGCCATCTGCCACAGTAGGAAATTACTGATGCGCGTCTCGCCGCCGGTTCGGATAAACAAATCCGGCTCGGGTGCATCGCCCAACATCAAATAGCGCGACAATGCCTCTTCCGTAATCTCAGTTGCACCCTCGGCAATCAACTGATTTGCCGCCTGCAAAATATCCCAGCGGCCGCCATAATCGGCGGCAATGCTCAAAGTCAAACCGGTATTGTTTGCCGTCAACGCCTCTGCCGCCTCAATCCCCTTCAGGATTTCAG
>NZ_JBQCVF010000522.1:0-1032 GCF_051962515.1 Neisseria sp. P0009.S007
CCGTTTATCAATCAAATGAGGAATGTCCCTTTAGAGCGCGTCTTTGGGGCGCACTGGATGGGCAATGTGGTCTTGACCGGCTGCAACCGTGTCCGGTTTGCCCAATTGAATGAGGATAAATTGGAAACATACTCCCATTTTTTTAGAAATTTGGGTTATGAATGTGAATAAATTAAGGCCGTCTGAAAGTTCAGACGGCCTTTTTTAATGGTTGTTAATGTTGATGATGGTGGGCATGGCGTGCAGCCGCGCGTTTGGTACCGACAGGAACGACCAGCGTTGCGTAAGCTTTGTCTTGTTGGCATACGCTTTTATCGCTGTAATCGGTCTCGTTCACCACTTTGATTTTCCACAAGCCGTCAATCAGCGTAATCACATTGACCACGCCGTTTTTATCGGTTTTGCCGGAGAAGCCTTGAGGCTCGCGGTGGTCATGGGTCGATTCCAAGTCCATTTCGGCCAAAGTGTCCGAGCTGGCGGTAACGGTGGCTTTAACCAAAGGCTCGCCTTTGTACAGGACTTTGACCGGCAAAATGCCGCCGGCTTTGACTTCGTTCGGATTTTGCAGCGGAACCAGTTCCAGCTCTTGGCCGATAGGGCGGGTCAATACTGCTTCATCGACTGCGCCGTTGCCCACTTGGACAAAGCTTTTGCCGAACATTTGTGCCTGTTCGCAATAGGTGGCACCGGCCAGCTGCTTCAAGGTTTGCTGTTTCCAGCCGTCTTGGTTTTTCGACCAGAAAGTCGGTTGGTAGGTCGCGCTGACCCAGTAGGAGCCTGCGGGCAGGGCGGCTTTGGAAACGTATTGATAGTTTTCGCCCTTATTCACCAAATCAACGGTTTTCTTTGAGCTGTCGGTCAATTGCAGCGGTTTGAAAATATGCACGCGGTCGTCGGCGATTTTTTCGACATTGGGGAAGTCGTGGCTGTAACCCAAATCCGCATGCAGGATTTTGCCGGCAGGCTGATGTGTCGGTGCGGCCACCCAAACATCGTGTGCCTGTGCCACTGCGCCCAATCCCAGCAATCCTA
>NZ_JBQCVF010000523.1:0-1032 GCF_051962515.1 Neisseria sp. P0009.S007
ACGGGCTTAATCAGTAATGAAGTAGCACCGTTTGGCGGCGTAAAACGCAGCGGTTTGGGACGTGAAGGCAGTAAATACGGTGCGGACGAGTATTTGGAATTGAAATATTTGTGCATTGATGTAGCGGAATAAAGCTGCACAGTAAAGGCCGTCTGAAATTTGGTTTTCAGACGGCCTTTTTCAAATACAGTAAAGCTACTTGTTAATTTTGATATTATTAGAACGAGCTTTATAAAAAAGCAAAACCATAAGAAACAAAGTTGCAAAAAATTTGTCACATGTTTATAAAATTAGTTTGATAACTATTTTATATGTTTTTAATTGCATTAGATGTGTATTCCAAATTTCTGGCAGTAGTTTTTCTTTGAGTGCTGGCAGAGAAATTTTGGCACATATATCGGCGGCACAATTAGTTATATACACAAATGTGGGCAAGGCGAGATTGGTTCTTTTTGCTCACACGGTGTGGCTCATATCGATAGCGTGGGAACTTTATCTAGGTTACAATTTTTGGGTATGATTTTTATAAAAAAGGTGATGTGAATGTTGAAGAAATTTTTAATCTTGTTTTGCGTAGCTTTCACCGGCGCATGCAGTTCCTTTGATGGAGACGATTTGACAAATGGCTCATATTCTCAAGGGAAACGGCTTGACCCGAATTGTGATCATTATGCTGTCGGCGGTAGTGGCGGCGGTTGTACACCGTCAGGTCAATGGCATCTTAAAGATAAACAAGGACAAAGAGTGCCATTCTAGTTTTTAAAAATGATTGTAGAACGGGCATTTAATTATTTAGGCCGTCTGAAATTTGGTTTTCAGACGGCCTTTGTTTTAGAGTAGATCTTGGATGGCTGAACGCTCTTCTTCTAATTCGGCCAGCGTGGCGGCAATACGTTTTTGGCTGAATTCGTCCGACAAATCCAAGCCTTGGACGATGCGGTAGCTGCCTTCGTCGCAAATGACGGGGAAGCCGAAAATCAAACCTTCGGGAATGCCGTAAGAGCCGTCGGATGGAACGCCCATGGTTATCCA
>NZ_JBQCVF010000524.1:0-1031 GCF_051962515.1 Neisseria sp. P0009.S007
GCGCGCGCTTGCGAAGCGGTCAGCTCGTTTTGCATTTCGGCAAGCTCGGAGCGGATGTGTTCGGCATCGGGCAGGGCAGTGAATACGGGCGCGGTTTTGACCCATGCGGTTTTGTGCGCCTGCTCGGGCTTGAGGCCGATGGCGGCGAGGATGTTGTCGAGAAGCGTGCCGACATCGCCGCTAAACAGTGTACCGTGCAGGCTGTCTTCGGTGGACGGGCAAATGCTGACCACCATGATTTCAGACGGCCTGATGGTTACGTCAAGGCGGGGCAGATTGTCTGAATGCGCGGCTTTTTCTGTTTTTGTCGGTGTTTCGGCAATGGCTTTGGGTGCTGCTTCGGGAGCGCGGACAGCCGGTTTGGCCGCTTGCGCAGTAGCGATGGCGGCAGTGCGTGCCTGATGGGCACCTGCGGATAAAGTGCGCACGGTTTGCGCGGTATCGGCAGCAATGGTTTTGGGGCGGACGGGTGCGGCTGATGTTGCGGTTTGAGGCGCGGCATGGATGATTTTGGCGTTTCGGTTCAGCCACATCGGGCCCAAGCCCAAGGCTTCGTGCAGGTGCAGATAGCGGCTGCTTAACATGATTTCTCCATCAATACGGCATCTTCGCTGCCACCGTCGGGCAGGGCGTAGTAGTTTTTGCGGCGACCGCAGGTTTGGAAGCCGTGTTTGCGGTAGAGCTGTTGCGCGGTTTCATTGCTTGCGCGGACTTCGAGCAGCAATCGGGTTGCGTCTTGCTGTTGCACTGCGTTTTGCCAGTGTTGTAGCAGGGCGGATGCAATGCCTTGTCGGCGGTATTCTGGCGCAACGGCAATCAGGTGCAGCTCGGATTCGTCAAACACGGTTTGCCACACGATAAAGCCGGTAATTTGGTGGTTGGTCTGGCTGAGCCAAACGCTGTCGGGATGGTGTTGAACCGCCGACTCAAACTGTTGCACCGTCCACGACGAGGGATTGCCTTGTGCGTCGATGGCGGCAAGGGTGGGGCAGTCGGCAAGTACGGCTGGGCGCAGGTTCACGGTTTGGCCT
>NZ_JBQCVF010000525.1:0-1031 GCF_051962515.1 Neisseria sp. P0009.S007
GCGCGCGCTTGCGAAGCGGTCAGCTCGTTTTGCATTTCGGCAAGCTCGGAGCGGATGTGTTCGGCATCGGGCAGGGCGGTGAATACGGGCGCGGTTTTGACCCATGCGGTTTTATGCGCCTGCTCGGGCTTGAGGCCGATGGCGGCGAGGATGTTGTCGAGAAGCGTGCCGACGTCGCCGCTAAACAGCGTACCATGCAGGCTGTCTTCGGTGGACGGGCAAATGCTGACCACCATGATTTCAGACGGCCTGATGGTTACGTCAAGACGGGGCAGATTGTCTGAATGCGCGGCTTTTTCTGTTTTTGCCTGTGTTTCGACAATGGCTTTGGGTACCGCTTCGGGAACGCGGACGGCAGGTTTGGCCGTTTGCGCAGTGGCAATGGCGGCAGTGCGTGCCTGATGGGCACCTGCGGATAAAGTGCGCACGGCTTGCGCGGTATCGGCAGCAATGGTTTTGGGGCGGACGGGCGCGGCTGATGTTGCGGCTTGAGGCGCGGCATGGATGATTTTGGCGTTTTGGTTCAGCCACATGGGGCCCAAACCCAAGGCTTCGTGCAGGTGCAGGTAGCGGCTGCTTAACATGATTTCTCCATCAATACGGCATCTTCGCTGCCACCATCGGGCAGGGCGTAGTAGTTTTTACGGCGGCTGCAGGTTTGGAAACCGTGTTTGCGGTAGAGCTGTTGCGCGGTTTCATTGCTTGAGCGGACTTCGAGTAGCAATCGGGTTGCGCCTTGTTGTTGCACTGCGTTTTGCCAGTGTTGCAGCAGGGCGGACGCAATGCCTTGGCGGCGGTATTCGGGCGCGACGGCAATCAGGTGCAGCTCAGATTCGTCAAATACGGTTTGCCACACGATAAAGCCGGTAATTTGGTGGTCGGTCTGGCTGAGCCAAACGCTGTCGGGATGGTGTTGAACGGCCGATTCAAACTGCTGCGCCGTCCACGACGAAAGATTGCCTTGTGCGTCGATGGCGGCAAGGGTGGGGCAGTCGGCAAGTACGGCTGGGCGCAGGTTCACGGTTTGGCCT
>NZ_JBQCVF010000526.1:0-1031 GCF_051962515.1 Neisseria sp. P0009.S007
GCCGAACACTTTGCCGGACTGACCGACCTCTCGCCCGAAGAACGCTTCGAATACCATATTTGGCATAGGGGGCAAACTGGACAGCTCGAAGTCGAAGGCGCGCTGGCGCACCTGCACGGCAGCATTGTCGATCAACACGAAATCGGCACGCATTACGTCTTTTTCGTTCAGATCAACGAAATCCGCAATACCGACGCGCAAGCGCCGGCATTGCTGTATTTCCGTCGGCAATTCAAATCTTTGGCATAAATAAAGGTCTCAGGCCGTCTGAAACATCGGTTTCATTTTTCAGACGGCCTGAGACCTTTTCTGTTTCACACATTATAGGCACACCCATGAAAGCAATGATACTGGCCGCCGGTCGCGGCGAACGCATGCGCCCCCTGACCGACCACACGCCCAAACCCTTACTCGAAGTAGCAGGCACACCGCTTATCGGCTGGCACTTGCGCCGCCTGCAACAGGCCGGTTTCACTGAAATCGTCATCAACCATGCCTGGCTTGGCCAACAAATCGAAGATACCTTGAAAGACGGTTCGGACTACGGCGTGCGCATTGCCTATTCTCCAGAACTCGCCGGAGGCCTGGAAACCGCCGGAGGCATTGCCACCGCCCTGCCGCTTTTGGGCAACGAGCCGTTTTTGGTCGTCAACGGCGATGTGTTGACCGACATTGATTTCCAAGCTGCACGACTGGCTACCCAGCATATGCAGGAACACAACCTTCTCGCCCATTTGTGGCTGGTGGACAATCCGCCCCATCATCCCGAAGGCGACTTTGGCCTGCTTTCAGACGGCCTGGTATCCGCATCATCCGCAGACGGCCAAGCCCTGACTTTCAGCGGTGTGGGCGTTTATCATCCCGCGCTTTTCAAAGACATCCCGGCACACCAGGCTGCCAAGCTTGCCCCTCTGTTGCGTCAAGCCATGAGCCAAAACCAAATCAGCGGCGAACACCACAACGGCCTTTGGTTGGACGTCGGCACAGTCGAACGCCTGCAAGAAGCCGACCGTATCGCCCAAAGCTGGTAA
>NZ_JBQCVF010000527.1:0-1030 GCF_051962515.1 Neisseria sp. P0009.S007
CCAAAATTGCTTTTGACAAAAGCCGTCCTGCCGTATCCGGCGTATGGGCGCTGACTGCAAAACTCAGCGGCGTATCAGGAAAGAAAAATTATAAAAATCAGAAATATATTTTCCCTTATAACGGCAAAACCCACGTCGCCCCCAAAAACTATCCCTTGGGCGGACAATAGTTCCCTCGAAAAACGCTTTGATCAAACCACTACTACCTCAAGTCAAATCCCGTGAAAGAAACGCATAAACTTTGGGCCGCCCTCATCATTACCGGCATTATCGGCGGCATAGTCGGCATTGTATTAACCGAAATCATGCATACAATTCAACATCTTGCCTACGGTTACGGTTCAGACGGCCTATACGTTTCATTCCGAGAGGGCGTATCGCAGGCAAGTCCTGCGCGGCGTATCGGAGTGATGGCCTTTTGCGGCGCGGTGGTCGGCTTGGGGTGGTGGTTGCTCAAACGCTACGGCAGGCCGCAACCGAGCATTAAAGCTGTGGTTAAAAATCCGCTCGCCGGTTTTCCGTTTTTTGAAACCGTCAGTCATGCTCTGTTGCAAATCATTACCGTCGGGCTTGGCTCGCCGCTCGGCCGCGAAGTTGCGCCGCGCGAAATGACTGCTGCCTTTGCTTCAGTAGGCGTCAACCGTTTCGGGTTGAGCGAAGACGACACAAGGCTGGTCATTGCTTGCGCCTCGGGTGCAGGTTTGGCAGCCGTGTATAACGTGCCGCTCGCCTCCACACTTTTTATCCTCGAAGCCATGCTGGGCTTATGGACTCAGCAAGCCGTCGCCGCCGCATTGCTGACTTCCGTCATCGCCACTGCCGTCGCGCGCATCGGCTTGGGCGACGTGCAGCAATATCATCCGGCTAACCTTTCCATCAACACATCATTACTTTGGTTTTCCGTCATCATCGGCCCAGTACTGGGCGCAACCGCCGTCTTTTTCCAGCGTACTGCCCAAAAGTTCCCCTTCATCAAGCGCGACAACATCAAAATCATTCCCTTGGCCGTCTGTATGTTTGCACTCATTGG
>NZ_JBQCVF010000528.1:0-1030 GCF_051962515.1 Neisseria sp. P0009.S007
CCAATGAGTGCAAACATACAGACGGCCAAGGGAATGATTTTGATGTTGTCGCGCTTGATGAAGGGGAACTTTTGGGCTGTACGCTGGAAAAAGACGGCGGTTGCGCCCAGTATCGGGCCGATGATGGCAGAAAACCAAAGTAATGAGGTGTTGATGGAAAGGTTGGTCGGATGATATTGCTGCACGTCTCCCAAGCCGATGCGCGCGACGGCAGTGGCGATGACGGAAGTCAGCAATGCGGCGGCGACGGCTTGCTGCGTCCATAAGCCAAGCATGGCTTCGAGGATGAAAAGTGTGGAGGCGAGCGGCACGTTATACACGGCCGCCAAACCTGCACCCGAGGCGCAAGCAATGACCAGCCTTGCGTCGTCTTCGCTCAACCCGAAACGGTTGACGCCTACTGAAGCAAAGGCGGCGGTCATTTCGCGTGGTGCAACTTCGCGGCCGAGCGGCGAGCCAAGCCCGACGGTAATGATTTGCAACAGAGCATGGCTGACGGTTTCAAAAAACGGAAAACCGGCGAGCGGATTTTTAACCACGGCTTTAATACTCGGTTGCGGCCTGCCGTAGCGTTTGAGCAACCACCACCCCAAACCAACCACCACGCCGCAAAAGGCCATTACGCCGATACGCCGCGCAGGACTTGCCTGCGATACGCCCTCGCGGAAAGAAACGTATAGGCCGTCTGAACCGTAACCATAGGCAAGATGTTGAATTGTGTGCATGATTTCGGTTAATACAATGCCGACCATGCCGCCGATAATGCCGGTAATGATGAGGGCGGCCCAGATTTTATGAGTGTCTTTCACGGGATTTGACTTGAGGTAGTAATGGTTTGATCAAAGCGTTTTTTAAGGGAACTATTGTCCGCCCAAGGGGTAGTTTTTGGGGGCGACGTGGGTTTGGCCGTTATAAGGGAAAATATATTTCTGATTTTTATAATTTTTCTTTCTTGATACGCCGCTGAGTTTTGCAGTCAGCGCCCATACGCCGGATACGGCAGGACGGCTTTTGTCAAAAGCAATTTTGG
>NZ_JBQCVF010000529.1:0-1029 GCF_051962515.1 Neisseria sp. P0009.S007
GTCGGCGTAGAAATCAATCAGCACGGGCTTGCTTGGATCGGCTTTCAAGGCGGCATCCATAGCGGCTTTGAGTTCGCCGACATCGGTAAACATTTTGCCGTGGTCGGTTTCTTGTCCGGCTTCGGATGGCGGAACCAGCGTTAAGAAGTGGTGCAGGGCGGTGGTTTGTTTATTAAAGCTTTGCCAGCCAAACCATGAGCCGCCAATCAGCAGTAAAAAGCCCAATACGGCGGCAACTGTTTTCAGACGGCCTTTTTGTTTGCCGGATTTCGCCAAAAGCATAAGGGCGGGGACAATCATCAGCAAGGTGTAGAGGCCGACTACTGCAAAATAAGGCAGATGCGGTGTGGCAAGGTATACGGCAACGGCCAGCAAAATGAAGCCGAATGCGTATTTGATACCGTTCATCCAGTCGCCTGCTTTAGGCAGGATATGGCCGCCGAATGTGCCGATGATGATGAGCGGTACGCCGGTGCCGAGTGCCAAAACATAAAGCGCGAGGCCGCCCAACACGGCATCACCGGTCTGGCCGATATAGCCCAAAGCAAATGCAAGCGGAGGCGCAACGCAAGGGCCGACAATCAGGGCGGACAAAATACCCATGATAAAGACGGAAATGATTTTGCCGCCGGAGAGTTTGTTGCTTTGGTTTTGGAAATAGGATTGGACAGAGTTTGGCAGCTGGATATTGAAGAGGCCGAACATGGACAGCGCCAGTATCACCATCAACGCGGCTGCGGCAAGCACAACCCAAGGCTGTTGCAGCCATACGGTCAACAGCGCGCCGGTCAAACCGGCAATCACGCCGACCAAGGTATAGGTCAGTGCCAAGCCTTGTACATACACCATAGACAAGGTAAACGCGCGGCCTTTACCGGCTTTTTTATCGCCCACGACAATACTGGAAACAATCGGCAGGAGCGGATACATACAAGCGGTAAAGCTTAAGCCCAAACCTGCGACAAAAAACGCCAACAGGTTGGCGTTTAAAGTATCCCAAGAGAGCTTGAAGCGGCTGCTGTCGGGATT
>NZ_JBQCVF010000530.1:0-1026 GCF_051962515.1 Neisseria sp. P0009.S007
CCGACAATGACAGTTGGTGTGTTTTCAATTCGATAAGTTTCCGTCAATTGCTGCATTTTTGCAGCAGCCGACGCGGCAGCAGGGCTATTGTAGGCTTGAAGCAGTTTTTGACTGTCAAAACTTGTCTGTTTACCAACCCATGATCGGAATACATTTGCATCAGCCAGGTTGATTTTTTGTTCGTAAACTGCTTTGAAGATGACTGGATTGGCCTGATATTTTAAACCTGAAAGATTGACGGCAGCGGCTACTTTAGCCAAGCCTAACATTTCAGGCATCCAAACGACGTGTTCTGTCCGTAAGGAAACATCTTTGGCAAAGGTTTTGCTGTGTTGCAACAAAACTGGATCGAGATGGTAACAATGGACGCAGAAGTAGCCGAAAAATTCTAGCACTTCAATTTTTCCGGCTTGTTGCTGCGGAATAGGGCGACTGAGGACAGTATAGTCCACGCCCTCGGTAGCAGCCTGCGCACTCAGACTGAGCAGGCTCAGGCTGAGTGCGGAAATGGTTTGTTTTATATGCTGCTTCATCAGTGATTCCATTATTTGCTAGAACGAATCAAGCTGTTGATATTATGGCCTTGCAGGTTTTTTTGCAGTTTTACAGCGGCTTCCTGCGGCATGGTATTACTTTGAACTCGGTAAATGGTTTTGTCGCCGTTTTGCGATTCAACCACTTTGGAAGAAACACCTAAAATAGCTAGTTTTGCACGTTGTGAGTCTGCGCTGGAGCGGTCTGCATATGAACCAAGTTGCAGGAAGGCTTTTTTACCGCTGTTCACAGCTGCTTCGGCTTTTTCTGCTGACTGTTTACTTGCAGTGTTGCTGCTTTCTTTTGTTGTAGAGGCATTTGCTGCTTTACGTGCTTTTTCGATGCTGCCGCTGTTGAGGATTTGCTCAGGTGTCGGCTTGTTTTGTTTTTTGGCTTCGGCTGCTTTTTTCTCAGCCAATTTGCGCTCGGCACGCTCTTTTTGTTTGTCGGTCAGTTGGTCGGCTGCTTTTTTATCTTTTGCAGTTTTATCAG
>NZ_JBQCVF010000531.1:0-1025 GCF_051962515.1 Neisseria sp. P0009.S007
TAGGATTGCTGGGATTGGGCGCAGTGGCACAGGCACACGATGTTTGGGTGGCCGCACCGACACATCAGCCTGCCGGCCAAATCCTGCATGCGGATTTGGGTTACAGCCATGACTTCCCTAATGTCGAAAAAATCGCCGACGACCGCGTACATATTTTCAAACCGCTGCAATTGACCGGCAGCTCAAAGAAAACCGTTGATTTGGTAAATAAAGGCGAAAACTATCAATACGTTTCTAAAGCCGCTTTGCCTGAAGGCTCCTACTGGGTCAGCGCAACCTACAAACCGACTTTCTGGTCGAAAAACCAAGACGGCTGGAAACAGCAAACCTTGAAACAGCTGGCCGGTTCAACCTATTGCGAACAATCTCAAATGTTCGGCAAGAGCTTTGTCCAAGTAGGCAACGGCGCAGTTGATGAAGCTGTGTTGACCCGCCCTATCGGCCAAGAGCTGGAACTGGTTCCGCTGAAGAATCCGAACGAAGTCAAAGCCGGCGGTATTTTGCCGGTCAAAGTCCTGTACAAAGGCGAGCCTTTGGTTAAAGCCACAGTTACCGCCAGCTCGGACACTTTGGCGGAAATGGACTTGGAATCAACCCACGACCACCGCGAGCCTCAAGGCTTTTCCGGCAAAACCGATAAAAACGGCGTGGTCAATGTGATTACTCTGATTGACGGTTTGTGGAAAATCAAAGTGGTGAACGAGACCGATTACGGCGATAAAAGCGTATGTCAGAAAGACAATACTTACGCAACGCTGATTGTGCCTGTCGGTACCAAACGCGCGGCTGCACGCCATGCCCATCAGCATTAACAGCCATTAAAAAGGCCGTCTGAACTTTCAGACGGCCTTAATTTATTCCCATTCATAACCCAAATTTCTAAAAAAACGGGAGTATGTTTCCAACTCATCACCATTTAATTGGGTAAAACAGATACGGTTGCAGCCAGTCAAGACCACATTGCCCATCCAGTGCGCCCCAAAGACGCGCTCTAAAGGGACATTCCTCATTTGATTGATAAACGG
>NZ_JBQCVF010000532.1:0-1025 GCF_051962515.1 Neisseria sp. P0009.S007
CGCAAAGATTCGTCACGGGTGCAGGTGAAAGTGAAGTAAGCGTCGGTCCAGTGGTGTACGGACAAGACTTTCTGGGTATTGAATGCTGCCATTGATATTTCCTGTCGGATAAGGCCGTCTGAAAAGGGTAGGTCGGGGCGGCCAAGGTTAATAAAAAGAATGGAATATGGTGTTCAGCTACTTGCTTGCCGGTTTGGCTGATTTTTCGCTGAGGCTGTGCAGGTCGGCATAGCGTCCGCCTGCGCTAATCAATTCATGATGAGTGCCTTGTTCTACGACATTGCCTTCATGCATAACAACGATGTTGTCGGCTTTTTCGATGGTCGAAAGTCGGTGGGCAATCACCAATGTGGTACGGTTTTGCATCAGGTTTTCCAATGCGGTTTGCACCAAACGTTCGGATTCATTATCCAATGCGCTGGTGGCTTCGTCCAAAATCAAAATCGGCGCATTTTTCAAAAGCGCACGCGCAATGGCGAGGCGTTGACGTTGGCCGCCGGACAGTTTTAAACCATTTTCGCCAACTTCAGTGTGCAAGCCTTGCGGCATTTTTTGGATAAATTCCCAAGCATTCGCGGCTTTTGCAGCATTGATAATTTCTTCTTCACTGAATTTGTCAGCTTGAGCATAGGCAATGTTTTCAGCAATCGTACCATTAAACAGGACAACGTTTTGGCTGACGAATGCCATGCGGCTGCGCAGGCTTTCGAGCGTATATTCATTGATGTTGACGCCGCCAATCAAAACCTTGCCTTCATCTGGATTAAGGAAGCGCGGCAACATATTGGCCAGGGTGGTTTTACCGCAACCCGATGCGCCGACCAATGCAGTCACTTTGCCTTGCGGGACAAGCAGGTTGATATGGTTCAAGCTGTTGCGTTCGGCTTCGGGATAACGGTGTACAACATCACAAAATTCGATATTGCCAGGGTTTGGGCTGAGAATCTGTTTGCCTTCGTTGCTTTCTTCGGGTTGATCCAAAAAGGTGAAGACACTTTCTGCCGCTGCCAAACCACGTTGTAGGG
>NZ_JBQCVF010000533.1:0-1021 GCF_051962515.1 Neisseria sp. P0009.S007
TTTTTGCCGTACCGCAGACTGCGAGGCGCAGGGGCATACCGAGTTTGCCCATTTTGATGCCTTCTTCGTCGCAGAAAGGTTTGAAGAGGTCGTGGATGGCTTCAGCGGTCCAGTCTTCCAGCCCTTCAAGGCGTTCGGCGAAGCGCAGCATACGGGCGGCGGCTTCGTCGTCCCAGTGTTTCTGCACGTCTGCTTCGGCAGGGGTTTGTTTGACGTAGAAGTAGAGGCACTCGTCAGCGAGGGTGTTCAGGTCTTGGGCGCGGTCTTTGACCAATGCCAACACATCTTCCAAAGCAGGCTTGCTTGTTTCATGGATGTCGCGCAGGGCGAGGCGCGGTTTCACCATTTCGGCCAGTTTCTCGTTGGCGGTGATTTTGATGTGTTCGCCGTTAATCCAGTAGAGTTTCTTCAAGTCCATGCGGCTTGGAGACGGGGAAACATCTTTCAAATCAAACCATTCGATGAATTGTTCCATTGTGAAGAATTCATCGTCGCCGTGTGCCCAGCCCAAGCGTGCCAGATAGTTGAGCATGGCTTCGGGCAGAATACCCATTGCGCCGAAATCGGTAATGGCAACGGTATCGCCGCTGCGTTTGGAGATTTTTTTGCCTTGTTCGTTGAGAATCATGGGCAGGTGGCCGTATTCGGGCAGATTTGCACCGATGGCTTTTAAGATGTTGATTTGTTTCGGGGTGTTGTTCACATGGTCATCACCGCGGATAACGTGGGTAACGCCCATGTCGTAGTCGTCCACGACAACGCAGAAGTTGTAAGTCGGCGTGCCGTCGGCGCGGGCGATAATCAGGTCGTCGAGTGCTTCGTTGGGGATGGAGATTTCGCCTTTGACCAAGTCCGTCCATTTGGTCACACCGTCCAAAGGTGTTTTGAAACGGACGACGGGTTGCACGTCGGCAGGGATTTCGGGCAGAGTTTTGCCTTCTTCCGGACGCCAGCGGCGGTCGTAAGTCGCCGTGCCTTCTTTTTCGGCTTTCTCGCGCATGGCTTCCAGCTCTTCTTTGCT
>NZ_JBQCVF010000534.1:0-1013 GCF_051962515.1 Neisseria sp. P0009.S007
ATATAGGCATCGCCGCGTTTGGTTGCAGCCTTGTCCATCAAGTTCAATACAGCTTGCAGCTCACGGCTGGGCATAATATCGCCACCCTGGCCGGATACTTTCGGCAGGCTGTTTAAATGCTGCTGCAAACGTTGTTTGACTTGAGGCACATTCACGCCCGCATGGGCCAGTAACGCAGCAGCTCCACTGTTTTGATCATCAAGCAATGCTTTTAAGATAAAGCCGGCCTCGAGATAGCTGCTGTCCGCAGCCAAAGCCAGGCTTTGACCTTCTTGCAGAGCTTGCTGAAATTTAGCAGTCAATTTATCAAATCTCATTTAACGTTCCTCTACAAATATATTTCCGTTGAAACCTATATAGGCGCAAATGTGGATAACTCAAGAGTTATTTTTTCATTAAATAGTAAATTTAATTTATATCGTTGTTTTATAATGATTAATTTTTATTATTTTATGTGTATAACTTTTCTTTTCCATTTACCCCATACGTAAAAGGCCGTCTGAAAAATCAAGAAGAATCAGGTATAATCGGCAACATATTAATTTTCAGACGGCCTTTGCGCCGAAGGATACTTTCATGAGCAAAAAACGAGTTTTAACAGGCGTTACCACAACAGGTATTCCACACTTGGGCAACTATGTCGGTGCCATCCGCCCGGCTATCCGCGCAGCGCAAGATTCCAATACTGAATCATTCCTCTTTTTGGCTGACTATCATGGCATCATCAAATGTCATGAGCCGGAAATGATTCATCAATCTACTCAAGCTGTTGCCGCCACATGGCTCGCCTGCGGACTCAATCCGGAACAGACTACTTTCTATCGTCAAAGCGATATTCCCGAAGTGATGGAGTTGAACTGGATTCTGACCTGTATCACTGCAAAAGGCCTGATGAACCGCGCTCACGCTTATAAAGCCGCAGTGCAGGCAAATACCGAAAACGGTCAGGAAGATCTGGATCATGGCGTGGAAATGGGCCTGTACAGCTACCCTATCCTCATGACTGCCGACAT
>NZ_JBQCVF010000535.1:0-1013 GCF_051962515.1 Neisseria sp. P0009.S007
TTTCAGACGGCCTTTTCTTAATCCTCGCGATTCCAGTACGTTTTTTGTGCGAATACCAATTTATTGTCAGTGAATTTCACACTGTCCAAATTCAATGCCCAAACATCGCTTCTCATCACTCTGGCAGCAGGATGCGCTTTATAATACAAAGACTGCGCCGCTTTCAAATCCGCTTCATCCTCAATCAAAGCGGCAGTCGCCGCAAACTGAATACCGCTGATTTTCGTGATACTGTCAGGTTGTCCGGCAATGGTACCGGCTACTTTGGCAGAACGGCTCATCATTCCGCCATGTTTCGTTTGCAAAGATGTCAGCACAATTAGGCGGGCATTGGCTTCATCAAACACATAAAAACAACAAGCCGCCCAAACTTCGCCCTCTGCCGCAGTGGCAATACTGACGACATGATGATTGCTCAAAAATTTAACGATATTGGTAGGAATCGCTTGCATGATTTTTATCCTCTTTCTCAGTGTATTAAATTTATTTTCAGGCCGTCTGAAATATCAGCCCTGCCAGCGCGGCACATCGTTTTGAATAATACCGAACAAGTCCAAAGCGTGAGAGACGCTGTGTGTAATCATATCTTCGATGGATTCAGGCTTCTGATATAAAGCCGGAACGGGAGGAAACACGATACCGCCCATCTCTGTCACACGGCGCATATTTTCAATGTGCGCCAAGTTTAACGGCGCTTCACGCACCATCAACACCAGCTTGCGCCGCTCTTTCAACGTTACATCCGCCGCACGGCTGAGCAAATTATCGGCAAATCCATGAGCAACCGAAGCCAAGGTCTTCATTGAACACGGCGCAATCAACATTCCATCCGTCAAAAACGATCCGCTGGCAATACTTGCCCCGACATTACGGACGGAATGCACGACATCTGCCAAAGCATAAACGTCCTCTTTGGTGTAGTCCGTTTCCAAAGCGCGGGTCATCTCCGCCCCTTGCGAAACCACCAAATGCGTTTCTACCTGATGCTCACGCAAAAGCTGCAAAGCCTTCAC
>NZ_JBQCVF010000536.1:0-1013 GCF_051962515.1 Neisseria sp. P0009.S007
TGTGGTTTGCAGAAAAAATAAAAGCAGCAAAAAGTTAGACATATTTAAAAAACTTAAAGGCCGTCTGAAATCCTGAGCAACAGGTTTCAGGCGGCCTTTTGTTACTTGATATTTGAAGCAATGATTGCTTCATGTCAAGTATTCAAATATTAGAAGGTTACGCGTACACCGGCAGAAAGTTCGTGGGATTGGGTTTTAAGACCATCAAATTTGCCCCAGTAGTTATAGCGGTAGCCAGCATCCAAAGCAACATTAGGTGTTACTTCGTAGCTTACTCCGGCTAAAGCACCAATACCCATTTTAGTTTCGTTTTCTGAGGAAGTTTCATCTTCACGATTAACAGATATGTGATTAATACCTAAGCGTGCACCGACATATGGTTTGACAGGTGAGTTAATGTTGAAATCATAAATGGCAGAAACACCGACACTTTTGAATTTGGCTTTATAATTAACTAATTCATCATCTCCTACTTCGTCAATACCCTTGAAGGTTTTATAGTGAGTGTAGTCTGCAGCAACGCGAAAATCTCCAAAATCATAGCCAGCAGATAAACGTGGAGTGAATCCTTTATTTTTAATAGTAAAATTTTCACCATCATCATTATCTTTTAATGAAATAGTAGAATGTCCAGCATCTGCTTGAACATAAAAACCTTGATTTGCATCAGCCAATGCAAATGTAGGCAGGGAAAGAGCAATCAGTGTTACCAGAACTTTTTTCATGATTTTGTCCTTAATGTAGGATGAGAAGTAGTGGATAATCGCCGGGGTTGGTCGTTCCCAACAATTATTCTGATTGTATTTTCTTGTCGTAAATTAAGCAAATCTAAAAATGTTTTAACTGTTGTAAAACAGCACTTATAAAAAACACTGTAACAAGTCGTTTAAGAACAAACGGCCTTGCTCGGTTGGGCGGAACACAGTCGGGTCTGATTCAAGCAGGCCCTTTTGTCTGGCGGTTTCGATTTGAGCCATGATTTTTGCAGTGGGTACGCCGGTACGTTCCTGCAA
>NZ_JBQCVF010000537.1:0-1012 GCF_051962515.1 Neisseria sp. P0009.S007
TGAACACACGGATTTGCATTCCGACCATCAGAAAGCTGAGGCCGAAAAAAAGCCTTTTCAGCTGCCGAAATCTGAGCTGATAGCAGCACCGGCGGTTGAGAAAGGGGTTGTTCCGAGCAAACAGGATATCGTTGAAAGGCTGTCTGAAGAAACCGTTCAGCTTATTCAGCAACAAGAGGCGGATGTACCGCCTTGGGAAGACATGCCGAGCCTAGTGTCGGCTGAGCCGCCTCAAATTCAAGCGGTGCAGATGCAAGAAACTGCGGAGCCATTGCCTGTTGCAAAAGTTCAGACGGCCCCTGAGCCGGAAGAATATCCGCATATGGATGAGGAAATTCCACCTCCGTATTTTGATGAAGCATATACATATGAAGATTCACACCGTGCTGATGTGATGGAAGTGCCGCAGTCGGTTGCGTCTGCTGAGCCTGAAGAAGAGGAGGGTGATGAAGAAGAGCTTCAGTTCGCTCCTTTGCCTGAGTTTAAAACTGAGAATTGGCACAGCATTATCGAACGCTTCGCCCGTAAATTAGGCGCGGCGCAGATGTTGGCACAAAATGCGGCATGGACGAGTTATGATGCGGAAGCAGGTTTAATCATGCTGTCGTTGACGGATGAGGCCAAAGCCACTGCAAATAAAGAGCGTTTGGATAAAATCTGCCAGACGTTGAGCGAGGCATACCATCTTGGTAATTTAAGGCTGCAAACCGAGCCTTGGCAGGATGATAAAGGCTGGGAAACGCCGGTTATGCGCCGCAAACGTATTCAAGAAGAAGGGCGGCAGCAGGCGCAAGATTTGCTGGAAGCAGATACAACAGCGCAGAAAATCTTACAAACCTTTGAAGCGCAATGGCTGCCGGATTCTTTAGAATTGGCAGGACATTCTTAAAATACTGATATACAAGGCCGTCTGAAAGGCAATAGCGTTTTCAGATGGCATGAGTGAAACCCATTTATTCAAACCCATAGGAGTAAAACATGTTCGGAAAAGCCGGATTAGGCGGCCTGATGA
>NZ_JBQCVF010000538.1:0-1010 GCF_051962515.1 Neisseria sp. P0009.S007
TATTTGGTGTCCATGCGGTGGCGCAGGTATTGCGATACGGCGAGCAGGAGGATGACGAGGGCGGCGAAAATCAGGATATATTTCAAGTAGTCGTGGAAATACATATGATTTTCAAGATAAAAGTGAGAAAAGAATTTCATGGTATTTGATAAATTTGGGAAGGGTAATAAGGCCGTCTGAAACTTACATTTCAGACGGCCTTGTCTATTAAACAAGGATGTTGCGTTAAGTTTTCAAAATAGGGTGTTTTTAAAGCGGTATCAGTTGATAAATCCGTCGTCTTTCATTTTCTTTTCGGATATGTATTTAATTGTACATTCATACACATATATATTTTTGATAGGTATTGGGTAGTATCACGGCAAGATCTTCCAGTGTCCAATTTCTATTGGACTGAAAGGTGGGAGAGTTTAATTCTTGCTGTTCGATTTTTTGCCACTCTGTGTTGGCTTTTGGGGCGAATTCTTTGGTAGTTTTTTCGAATGCGCGAATACCGATGCGGTTTCTCTTGCTGTATATTCTGCCTGCCAAGTAACGTTGTTCAGGAAACTCATGCTCATGCCCCTTCAAGTTACCACTGCAATAGTTTTGAGTAGCTTCAGTATCAGCCAGCCGATCGGCATCATGTAAAACAGCAAGATAGTGGCTTTTACCTTGCAAAATCAGCCAAGCTGCAAAGCCATAAGTATTGTATTTATGCTTACCACCGTACACCAAAGATAGCGCAGACCAAATTAATCTATTGGGACTGGCAATGATTGTGCATTCGTACATCTTAAAGAAATAATCGAAATATAATAAATCCTCATCTGGTAAAGATTCCAATAACCGATTCAAGTTTTGGTTGAATTCCCCAATATTGCGAGATTCAGGACGTGCTTGATCAATGATGTTCCAAAAATCGTTGATTGTCATGGCTCCAATCTTCCGAATAATCCGAGACAGGCATAGACGCCGAGTTTAAACACGTTCTTTTTCCAAAATGACGACGTAGGCTTCACGCACGAAAA
>NZ_JBQCVF010000539.1:0-1008 GCF_051962515.1 Neisseria sp. P0009.S007
ACCACCAGCCTATTGTTGGCCTCCTGCGGCACCACCAGCAAACACAAATCCCACAAGCCGCAAACAACCGCCAGAAAAGTCCAACCTGTCCGCATTTCCCATATCGACCGCACCCAAGGTTCGCAGGAATTGATGCTTCACGGCCTAGGCCTGATCGGCACGCCCTACAAATGGGGCGGCAGCACGACATCCACAGGCTTTGACTGCAGCGGCATGATCCAATTCGTCTATAAAAACGCCCTCAACGTCAATCTGCCACGCACCGCGCGCGATATGGCCGCAGCCAGCCGAAAAATTCCCGACGGCAAATTAAAAGCCGGCGATCTTGTCTTTTTCAACACCGGCGGCGCACACAAATATTCCCATGTCGGCCTCTACATCGGCAACGGCGAATTTATCCACGCACCCAGCAGCGGCAAAACCATCAAAACCGAAAAACTTTCCACTCCGTTCTACGCCAAAAACTATTTGGGCGCACATACTTTTTTTACTGAATAAATCAAGGCCGTCTGAAAGGTATCGCAATATCATCGATACCTTTCAATCTATTGCTGATGAGTAAAGCTTGATTGCAAGATAGGCCCATGCAAAAATTTACCCATAACAAAGCAATAGAAAGATAACACACAGTTTCAACAACTTAAATCATCTTCCGCCCTGTCATTTTGTAAGTACAAACCATCAAGGATATATCATGCACACAGAATCCGTTCTAACCCTTCTCAAAACCCTGCAAAACCAAATCTGCGCCGCGCTGGAGCAAGAAGATGGCGAAGCCAAATTTGTGCATGAAGCATGGACGGGGAAACTGGGTATCGGCGAAACCCGCGTATTGAAAAACGGCGCAGTATTCGAGCAGGCAGGTGTGAATTTCTCGCATGTAAAGGGAACCCAAATGCCGGCTTCTGCTACGGCCCATCGTCCTGAATTAGCAGGCGCGGCGTTTGAAGCCATGGGCGTGTCGCTGGTCATTCATCCGAAAAATCCTTATGTCCCGACCAGCCATGC
>NZ_JBQCVF010000540.1:0-1007 GCF_051962515.1 Neisseria sp. P0009.S007
TTAAACGTATTGTCGAGGGTATTGACGTTGCTGATGGAGTTGGTAATTTGTGACATTACGCGGTTCCAACGGGTAACCGGGGCGGCGGTAACGTAAACGGTGTCTTCGGAACGCAGTTTGAATTCGCTGCCCAGCGCGTAAGAAGTCGCATCTTTCAGGTTGAGCTGATAGATGTGGATAGGTTTGGCCGCATCTTCTGGTGCGCGGCGGATCACGAATACGCCGGTTGCATCAGCATAGTTTTGGTTCATGCCGCCGACTTCGCCGAGCGCTTGGGTCAGGTTGAGGCCGTGATTGCCGATCGGCAGGGTGGCTTGTTTGCCGACTTCGCCCATGATGTAGATTTTGTTGTTGCTGCTGTTAGGAACGTAAACGATGTCGCCATGGCTGAGGAGATGGTTTTGCGACATATCGCCGTATTGCAGCATGTCTTGCAGGGAAATGGTGCGGTCGACGCCGTTGTGCGTCCATTTGATGTGTTGGGTGTCGGCACTTTGGGTGACGCCGCCAGCCTGGTTGATGGCATCCAAAATGGTCATCGGAATATTGGTAATCGGCAGTTGACCTGCTTGGTTGATGGCACCGGATACTGAAATACGTTGCGAACGGAATTCGGTAACGTTGATGGCTACTTGAGGGTTTTTGATGTAGCGTTTCAGAAGGCTGGTCAGGGTGTTTTGCAATTCGTCCAAAGTTTTGCCTTTGGCTTGAATTTTGCCTGCCAACGGGTAAGTGATGTAACCGCCCTCATCTACCCAGGCGCCGCGGCTGACTTGGTTGGTTTGCGGGTTGCTTTGTTGGATAGGGGAGTTGAGGTCGGAGTGCGCCCAAACCATGATATTGAGGACGTCGCCGCTGCCGATGCGGTAGCGGTAAGCGCTTTTACTTTGCTCCAAACCTTGGTTGTTTTGGGAAAGTACAGGCGGCTTGCGCATTTTTTCAATCAGGTTGGGCGTGATGGGGTAAACGGCAACGCGGCTGTCGAGGTTGGTATCGGCTGCGGTGTC
>NZ_JBQCVF010000541.1:0-1005 GCF_051962515.1 Neisseria sp. P0009.S007
GACGGCTGGTACGCGGTTATGGACACCTGCAAAGTCAGAAGGGCGGTATCGGCTTGAAAGGGCCGGGCGAAACCCAGTTGGAAACCGACCGCCGTTTAATCGGACAAAAAATCACGGCATTGAAAAAACAGCTTGCCGATGTCCGCAAACAACGCGCCACGCGCCGCAAATCGCGCATGAGCGGCCGTCTGAAAACCTTTGCCATCGTCGGTTATACCAATGCCGGAAAATCCAGCCTGTTCAACCGCTTGACCAAAGCGGACGTATTGGCGAAAGACCAGTTGTTCGCCACTTTGGATACTACTGCACGCCGGCTGTTCCTGTCGCATGAGGCGAGCGTGATTTTGACCGATACCGTCGGCTTCGTCCGCGATTTGCCGCACAAGCTGGTGTCGGCGTTTTCCGCTACCTTGGAAGAGACGGCGATGGCGGATGTGCTGCTGCACGTCGTTGATGCGTCCAATCCCGATTTTGAACGGCAGATGGACGATGTCAACGAGGTCTTGGAAGAAATCGGTGCGCATGAAATTCCGCAATTGGTGGTGTACAACAAAATCGATTTGCTGCCGTCGGGTATGCGTGAAGCAGGCATTTTGCGCGACAACTCCGGGCATGCCGTCAGCGTGAATGTTTCCGTTGCAGAAAGTTTGGGCTTGGACGGTTTGCGCGAAGCAATGATTGAATTGGCCGTACAGCCGAATGCTTGATGTTTAAATGAAACAAGGCCGTCTGAATGTTCAGACGGCCTTACCGTAAAATTCTAAATCTGAAGATTATGCCGACAGAGGGCTTTTCTTTTTAAACACGCTTTCGTAAAGCATCCAAGCGGCGAGGCTCAGGTATACGGTGCTGGACAAAATGCCGATAACGGCGAAAATAGGCATAAGGCGATCAATCATGGTGAGGTTTCCCAATAAGTTAGTTTTATAAGTAAATGTGTGTTTTTTGATTTCCGTCTTCGCGGAATGCCTAAAGTATGCTGCTCAAATGGATTGAGGTCAATAA
>NZ_JBQCVF010000542.1:0-1005 GCF_051962515.1 Neisseria sp. P0009.S007
CCGAAAGGCCGTCTGAATGTCTAAACGCGGTTACATACCGCAGGTTTTGGGTTTGTTTGCCAAAATATTGATGACTTTGCGTTCGGCTTTTTGCGGTTCGATTTTGATTTCGCTTTCGTCTTCTTCGCTGCCGTCGGAGAAACGTTCCGGCATTTTTTCGCTGTCAAACGCCAAGTCGCCGCCGTGTTTCAGGTTTTGACCGCGTTCCAAGCCGACAAAGTCGAAGAGTTCGGTATCGGCCAAATGCGAAGGAACGACGTTTTGTAGGGCGGAGAACATGGACTCGATACGGCCGGGGAAGCGTTTGTCCCAATCGCGCAGCATGTCGCCGATGACTTGGCGTTGCAGGTTGGGCTGAGAGCCGCAGAGGTTGCATGGAATAATTGGGAATTGCTTCATCTCGGCATATTTGATCAAGTCCTTCTCTTTGACATACGCCAGAGGACGGATGACGATGTGTTCGCCGTTGTCGCTTACCAGTTTGGGCGGCATGGCTTTGAGTTTGCCGCCGTAAAACATATTCAGGAACATGGTGGCAAGAATGTCGTCGCGGTGGTGTCCCAAGGCGATTTTTGTGCAGCCCAATTCTTTTGCAGTGCGATATAGAATACCGCGGCGCAGGCGGCTGCACAGCGAACAAGTCGTTTTGCCTTCGTCCAATACGCGTTTAACGGTGGAATAAGTGTCTTCTTCAACAATTTTGTAGGGAACGCCGATGCTTTCGAGATAGGTCGGCAATACCTCTTCGGGGAAGCCCGGCTGTTTTTGGTCGAGATTGACGGCGACCAGTTCAAAATCAATTGGCGCGCTGGCTTGAAGCTGGCGCAGAATGTCTAAAAGGGCGTAGCTGTCTTTGCCGCCGGAAAGGCAGACCATGATTTTGTCGCCCGGCTCAATCATATTGAAATCGTTAATGGCATCGCCAACGGCGTGGCGCAGGCGTTTGCTGAGTTTGTTGTTTTCTAATTCTTGCTTGGTTTTTTTGGACATGGCTGTTTGTGCTTT
>NZ_JBQCVF010000543.1:0-1003 GCF_051962515.1 Neisseria sp. P0009.S007
TGAATAAGTAAAATACCCGTTTCAAAAGTAATAATCAAATACTTCGCACGCCGACTGCATGCCAAAACTTTGTGCCCAGCCAAAATTTGCGCCAAGTTTGGATGAATAGGCCATCTCAATTTAAACTGGCGAATAATGACTTTTTCTATCTTCTTGCCATCAATATGAGGCGCGATTCCGCGTAAAGTCGTTTCCACTTCAGGTAATTCAGGCATCGTTATTCTCCAAATTCATCATTAATATACAGGCCGTCTGAAAACTATTCGGCCAAACGTGCCGTACTTAAAGCAACCGTATTGCCATCAAATGCAGATTCCAATTCAGGCAAAGGATGGACACCAATCAAATGTTTCGTTAACACCATCCCATAAACCGCTGCACACTGCGGCCACCACCTATCCCCTGCCTTTTCCATAAACCGCCAAAACTTCAAAGCAGAAGGCGAATTCACAGCAGGCAGATAATCCATAAACTGCCCATATTCTATTTCAAAACCAATATCCGCAATTTTTCGTTTCAACTCAGCCAGAGCCAAGCATTGAGATTTCAAAGGCAGCTTTTCCCCATCAAACCAAGAGCTCAACCCCCACAAAGATTTAGGGTTGAACCCCGTCAAAATCAATCTGCCTTCAGGTTTTAATATCCTAAACGCCTCTTGCAACACCAAATCTGCAGATGAAACTTCCAAAAGATGGGGCATCAATAACACATCCACGGAATGCGTTTCAAATGCCAACATTTCAGCATCCATCCGCACATCGCGAGGCACTACAAGCATGTTTTCAGACGGCCTCTGCCATACACCGCCCAATTGAACCGCCACCTGCCTATTCAAATACTGCAAATGCCGTCTGAAAAAATCCGCCTCTTTTTGAGCAAGATATTGTCCCATTGGCGTTTGCATAAAAAAAACTTCCATTAAAGGCCCCCTATGCATCCCGACTTGTGTGACAGAATTTTAACACCACGGCCACATCACACAAGCAAATTCCCTGCTCGACTT
>NZ_JBQCVF010000544.1:0-1003 GCF_051962515.1 Neisseria sp. P0009.S007
TGAATAAGTAAAATACCCGTTTCAAAAGTAATAATCAAATACTTCGCACGCCGACTGCATGCCAAAACTTTGTGCCCGGCCAAAATTTGCGCCAAGTTCGGATGGATAGGCCATCTCAATTTAAACTGGCGAATAATGACTTTTTCTATCTTTTTTCCATCAATATGCGGCGCGATTCCGCGTAAAGTCGTTTCTACCTCAGGTAATTCAGGCATCATTATTCTCCAAATTCATCATTATATATAGGCCGTCTGAAAACTATTCGGCCAAACGTGCCGTACTTAAAGCAACCGTATTGCCATCGAATGCAGATTCCAATTCAGGCAAAGGATGGACACCAATCAAATGTTTCGTTAAAACCACACCATACACCGCCGCACACTGCGGCCACCACCTATCCCCTGCCTTTTCCATAAACTGCCAAAACTTCAAAGCAGATGATGAATTCACAGCAGGCAGATAATCCATAAACTGCCCATATTCCATTTCAAAACCAATAGCGGCAGTTTTTCGTTTCAACTCAGCCAGAGCCAAGCATTGAGATTTCATAGGCAGTCTTTTACCATCAAACCACGAGCTCAACCCCCACAAAGATTTAAGGTTAAACCCCGTTAAAATCAACCTGCCCTCGGGTTTTAATATCCTAAATGCCTCTTGCAACACCAAATCGGCAGATGAAATTTCCAAAAGATGGGGCATCAATAATACATCCACGGAATGCGTTTCAAATGCCAACATTTCAGCATCCATCCGCACATCGCGCGGCACCACAATCATATTTTCAGACGGCCTCTGCCATACAGCGCCTAATTGAACCGCCACTTGGCTATTCAAATATTGCAAATGCCGTCTGAAAAAATCCGCCTCTTTTTGAGCGAGATATTGTCCCATTGGCATTTGCATAAAAAAAGTTTCCATTAAATACTCCCCTATGCATCCCGACTTGTGTGACAGAATTTTAACACCACGGCCACATCACACAAGCAAATTCCCTGCTCGACTT
>NZ_JBQCVF010000545.1:0-1002 GCF_051962515.1 Neisseria sp. P0009.S007
AATGCAGTCGGTGATGATTCTGTTGCAATCGGTCATCAGGCGCAGACAACGCAAGCTTATTCTATCGCCATTGGTAATCAGGCAAACAGTTCAGGCCTTTATTCCACCGCTATTGGTTCCTCAGCCCAAGCTGCCGGGCAGAATAGTTTTGCCGGCGGTAATAATGCAAAAGCGACTGGAAGCGATTCAGTTGCTTTGGGTAGTGGCGCGATGACTACGATCGGTAGCTCCGTTGCATTGGGTAATGGTGCTGTTGGCACTGCCAATAATTTTGATGCAACAGCTAAAAATGCAACATTCAAAAACGATAGTGGTACGACGACTAATGTCAGCTATGCAGCTTCTTCATCCGCTAAAACAGGCGCGGTTTCTGTAGGCAGTGCAGGCAATGAACGCCAAATCCAGAATGTTGCCGCAGGCCGTATTTCCGCCACTTCGACCGATGCGGTCAATGGTAGCCAGCTGTACACCGTTATGAACAATGTTGGACACAATATCCAACAAAACGGTACAGACAAGTCTCGTATCAATAACAACGGTACAGTCAACTACGCCGATGGCAACTTGACGACTGTTGCAATCACCGATGGCGAGAATGCATCAAAAGTTCAAATCAACGTCACTCAAGGCACATTGTCTGTCGATAATAATGGCACAGTGTCCGCACCGACTGCCGGTGTAGCGACTGCCGGCGATGTTGCTAATGCCATCAATAATGCCAAAACCACAACCAAGGTGGCGGCAGGCAGTAACGCGCACGTTAATAAAACAACCTCAGGCAAAGAGACCGCTTATACCGTCAGCGCAGATAAAGCAACGGTACAAGTTTCCAATGCTTTGAATTTGACTTCCAATACTACAACTGCAGCCGATGGTGCCGTCACAACTGAGTACAGTATCGATCTTGCTCAAAGTACTAAAGATAACATCCAAAAAGGTGTGGATGCCAAAACCACCGTTGATACCAAAGGTCTGACCTTCAACGGCGACAGCGGCAGCACC
>NZ_JBQCVF010000546.1:0-1002 GCF_051962515.1 Neisseria sp. P0009.S007
GTCTTGGAAGATGGACGGATAGCAATACCGTGCAGGTTTTTGTATTCGTAAATCAAAGTTGCACCTGAGGTTTTTACTGCTTTTAGCAATGGCGCGGAACCGGTTTGGGCATCATAGAAGATAATCAGATTGCCGGTTGTATCTTGGGCTTGTTGCTGAGATGGAATGGCAGTTGATTGAGTAGGAATGCTTGGGCTTTGGCAGGCACAAAGCATGGTGGAGAGTAGGATAAATGCTAGTGTTTTCATGGCATTAATTTAATTTGATAAAAGACTAAGGCCGTCTGAACAATCGTAAAACGAAATCAAAGTTTCCATTTACAACGTTCAGACGGCCTTAGTCCGTTATGCTTCAGGCAATTCCATGGCTAGAACGGTTTGTTCTTGTTTGGCACGGAAAGCCGCCAGTTTTTCAGCCAATTCAGGATTTTCGTTGGCCAAAAGTGAAATGGCAAACAGCGCTGCATTGGCCGCACCGGCTTCGCCAATGGCAAATGTGGCAACAGGAACGCCTTTGGGCATTTGAACAATCGAAAGAAGGGAGTCTTCGCCGCGCAGATATTTGCTGGGAACGGGAACGCCCAAGACGGGAACCGTGGTTTTGGCGGCGACCATGCCCGGCAAATGCGCTGCGCCGCCTGCGCCGGCAATGATGGCTTTGATGCCGCGTTTGCGTGCGGTTTCGGCGTATTCAAACATCAAATCAGGCGTACGGTGTGCAGAGACGACACGCGCTTCATATTCAACGCCGAATTCTTTGAGAAATTGTGCCGCCTGCTGCATCACCGGCCAATCGCTGTTGCTGCCCATAATAATGCCGACTTGGATCATGAGGAGTTCCTTTTGCTTGAATGGATTAAGGGTAAAAAATGTTCAGACGGCCTAGGGGATGACAAGGCCGTCTGAACGTTTATCTTTGTTTAAGGCTGATGGAAGCGCGTTTTGCCGCTTCGCTGTTGGGGAAGCTTTGTATCAGTTTGCGCCATGTGCTGCGGGCGATGTC
>NZ_JBQCVF010000547.1:0-1002 GCF_051962515.1 Neisseria sp. P0009.S007
GCGCTGGGCATCATCATCAACAAGCCTTCGCCGATTACCATGGACATGATTTTCGCCGCCGCCGACCGCAATATCCCGTTGCGCCTGCAACATGAAAACGTGATGATGGGCGGGCCGGTTCAGATTGAGCGCGGCTATGTCGTGCATACGCCGATCGGCCGCTGGCAAAACAGCATGGTGGTAACCGATAACGTCGCGCTGACTTCTTCGCGCGATGTGATTGAAAACTTGTCTAAAGAAGGTGCGGTGGACAAGGCTTTGATCAGTATTGGTTATTCGAAATGGGGCAAAGGGCAGTTGGAGCGCGAGCTGGCAGAAAATGTTTGGCTGACCGTGCCTGCGGACGAGCATATTCTTTTTGATGTGCCTTACGAACTCCGTTATGCCGCCGCTTTTGAAAAATTGGGTGTCAATCCGAACGCCTTGGTTTCAGGAGTCGGCCATGCCTGATGCACCAAAAGGCACGGTTTTGGCCTTTGATTTCGGCGAGGCGCGTATCGGCGTGGCGCAGGGCGAGGCAGAGCTGGGTATGACCCATCCGCTGGCGACGGTAACTGGCAACAGCAACGATGAAAAATTCGAGGCCATTGCCAAGCTGGTCAAAGAATGGCAGCCCAAGTATTTTGTGGTCGGCCTGCCGACGCATACCGACGGTACGGAGCATGAGCTGACCCGTTTGAGCCGCAAGTTTGGCCGCCGTTTGCAGGGACGTTTTAACTTGCCGGTTTATTGGGTGGACGAAAGGATGTCTTCCCTATACGCCGAAAGCCTGCTTGCAGAAGCACAAGTATTTGGCCGAAAACAAAAATCCGTACTTGACCAAGTGGCGGCGCAGGCGATTTTGCAAGGGTTTTTCGAAGGTGGCGCGGCCGAGTATTTCAATGGCCGCGAAGAATAGTATTATTCATTATAAAGGCTGTCTGAAACTGGGTTTCAGACTGTCTTTGTTTTGTTAAGGCTTTGAGATAAAAGAGGTTTAGTTTGGTTAAGCCTGATTTTTTC
>NZ_JBQCVF010000548.1:0-1001 GCF_051962515.1 Neisseria sp. P0009.S007
ATCATGCAGCGATTGGGTATGTGGGATTTGATTCCAAAAGACGAAATTTATCCTTTGCGCGATGCCAAAGTGTTGAACGGTCATTCCGATTACCAGCTCCACTTCCCGCAACCGACAGAGGCACGCGGTGAGCCTGCGGACTGCTTGGGCTATTTGATTTCCAATCACAACATCCGTAAAGCCGCTTATGAAGTCGTGTCCAAATTGGATAACGTCAAAATCTTGACCGGCACCAATGTTAAAGAAGTTAAAACTTCCGACAATGAGGCGCAAGTTATTTTGGAAAGCGGCGAAGTATTGACCGGCCGTCTGTTGTTGGCCGCCGATAGCCGCTTCTCGCAAACGCGCCGTCAATTGGGCATTTCTTCCGATATGCACGATTACAGCCGCACTATGTTTGTGTGCCGCATGAAGCATACTTTGTCTAATCTGCATACCGCATATGAATGCTTCCACTACGGCCGTACCATTGCGTTGCTGCCTTTGGAAGAGCATTTAACCAATACGGTGATTACGGTGGACAGCGATAAAGCCGAGACGATTAAAAACATGTCGCCGGAAGAATTGGCAGCCAGCGTGAAAGAGCAACTCAAAGGCCGTTTGGGCGATATGGAATTGGCCAGCACCATTCACAATTATCCTTTGGTCGGCATGATTGCCCAACGTTTCTATGGCAAACGCAGTGCGTTGATCGGCGATGCTGCGGTCGGTATGCATCCGGTTACTGCGCACGGCTTCAACTTGGGCTTGGCAAGTGCCGATCTTTTGGCTAAATTGGTTCTCGAAGCAGAGCAACGCGGTCAGGATATTGGTGCGAAGAGCCTGCTGGAAAAATACAGCACCAAGCATATGCTCCACGCCCATCCGATTTACCACGGCACCAATATGCTGCTGAAACTCTTTACCAATGAAACTGCTCCGGCGAAACTGCTGCGCGGTTTGGTATTGCGTGCAAGCAATAACTTCCCGCCGCTGAAAAAACTGATTACCAAACAATTGAC
>NZ_JBQCVF010000549.1:0-1001 GCF_051962515.1 Neisseria sp. P0009.S007
TGAACACACGGATTTGCATTCCGACCATCAGAAAGCTGAGGCCGAAAAAAAGCCTTTTCAGCTGCCGAAATCTGAGCCGATAGCAGCACCGGCGGTTGAGAAAGAGGCTGTTTCGACTAAACAGGATATCGTTGAAAGGCCGTCTGAAGAAACTATTCAGTCTGCTCAACAACAGGGGGATGTCCCGCCTTGGGAAGACATGCCGAGCCAAGTATCGGCTGAGCCGCCTCAAACACAAACGGCGCAGATGCAAGAAACTGCGGAGCCATTGCCTGTTGCAAAAGTTCAGACGGCCCCTGAACCGGAAGAATATCCGCACATAGATGAGGAAATTCCACCTCCGTATTTTGATGAAGCATATGCATATGAAGATTCACACCGTGCTGATGTGATGGAAGTACTGCAGCCGGTTGTGTCTGAAGAAGAGGAGGGAGATGAAGAAGAGCTTCAGTTCGCTCCTTTGCCTGAGTTTAAAACTGAGAATTGGCACAGCATTATCGAACGATTTGCCCGTAAATTAGGCGCGGCGCAGATGTTGGCACAAAATGCGGCATGGACGAGTTATGATACGGAAGCAGGATTAATCATGCTGTCGTTGACGGATGAGGCCAAAGCTACTGCCAATAAAGAGCGCTTGGACAAAATCTGCCAGACGTTGAGCGAGGCTTACCATCTTGGCAATTTAAGGCTGCAAACCGAGCCTTGGCAGGATGATAAAGGCTGGGAAACGCCGGTGATGCGCCGCAAACGTATTCAAGAAGAAGGACGGCAGCAGGCGCAAGATTTGCTGGAAGCGGATACAACGGCGCAGAAAATTTTGCAAATCTTTGAAGCGCAATGGCTGCCGGATTCTTTAGAGTTAGTAGGGCATTCTTAAAATACTGACATACAAGGCCGTCTGAAAGGCAATAGCGTTTTTCAGACGGCATGAGTGAAACCCATTTATTCAAACCCATAGGAGTAAAACATGTTCGGAAAAGCCGGATTAGGCGGCCTGATGA
>NZ_JBQCVF010000550.1:0-1001 GCF_051962515.1 Neisseria sp. P0009.S007
ATCATGCAGCGATTGGGTATGTGGGATTTGATTCCAAAAGACGAAATTTATCCTTTGCGCGATGCCAAAGTGTTGAATGGCCATTCCGATTACCAGCTCCACTTCCCGCAACCGACTCAGGCGCGCGGCGAGCCTGCGGACTGCTTGGGCTATTTGATTTCCAATCACAATATCCGTAAAGCCGCTTATGAAGTCGTGTCCAAATTGGACAACGTCAAAATTCTGACCGGCACCAATGTTAAAGAAGTCAAAACTTCTGACGATGAGGCGCAAGTCATTTTGGAAAGCGGCGAAGTATTGACCGGCCGTCTGTTGTTGGCCGCCGATAGCCGCTTCTCGCAAACGCGCCGCCAATTGGGCATTTCTTCCGATATGCACGATTACAGCCGCACCATGTTTGTGTGCCGCATGAAGCATACTCTGTCCAACCTGCATACCGCATATGAATGCTTCCACTACGGTCGCACCATTGCGTTGCTGCCTTTGGAAGAGCATTTGACCAATACAGTGATTACGGTGGACAGCGATAAGGCCGAAACGATTAAAAACATGTCGCCGGAAGAATTGGCGGCCAGCGTGAAAGAGCAACTCAAAGGCCGTTTGGGCGATATGGAATTGGTCAGCACCATTCACAATTATCCTTTGGTCGGCATGATTGCCCAACGTTTCTACGGCAAACGCAGCGCGTTGATCGGCGATGCCGCAGTCGGTATGCATCCGGTGACTGCGCACGGTTTCAACTTGGGTCTGGCAAGTGCCGATCTTTTGGCTAAATTGGTTCTCGAAGCCGAGCAACGTGGTCAGGATATTGGTGCGAAGAGCCTGCTGGAAAAATACAGCACCAAGCATATGTTCCACGCCCATCCGATTTACCACGGCACCAATATGTTGCTGAAACTCTTTACCAATGAAACTGCTCCGGCAAAACTGCTGCGCGGTTTGGTATTGCGTGCAAGCAATAACTTCCCGCCGCTGAAAAAACTGATTACCAAACAATTGAC
>NZ_JBQCVF010000551.1:0-1001 GCF_051962515.1 Neisseria sp. P0009.S007
TTCCAAGTGCTCGGTACATGGGTATGGCTGAACTGGGTGGACGGTCAATGGGGCGCAAACCAAGTTTCATGGCGCCGCGATTCTCGCTTTGAGCTGATTGCCAAATCCTTTGACGCGGATTTGATTGAGAAAAAATTGCTGGAGGCTTTGGAGAAGTAAATCATCGTCCAAATGCTTATTAATCCGTTACGATAACGCCGTCTGAAGCAAGCGGTTTCAGACGGCCTTCAAATCAAAAAAATAGAGGAACACTTAACCATGTGGCGTTATATCTTTCATCGTTTGCTCCTTTTGATTCCCACGCTGTTGGGGATTTTGGCGATTACCTTCGCCGTGATTCAGTTTGTTCCCGGCGGCCCGGTGGAGCAGATGGTTCAGCAGCTGACTCAGGGTGCGGTTGGCGGCGAGACGGCGGGGCGCAGTATTCCCGGAACTTTGGCTAAAAACGGCAACCGCATCAGTGCGGAAGATTTGGCCGCTCTGAATGCTTTATACGGTTTCGACAAGCCGCCTGTAACGCGTTTTGTCGATATGGTATGGAAATTCGCCCGGTTCGACTTGGGTGAGAGCTTTTTCCACCATCAAACCGTATTTGAGCTGGTGAAAGAGAAAATGCCGGTATCGATGAGTTTGGGTTTGTGGACGTTCTTCCTAACTTATTTGATATGTATTCCGTTGGGTATTGCCAAGGCGGTCAGGGATGGCAGCCGATTCGATACGATTACGGGTATGATCATTTTGGTCGGTTATACTGTACCGCCGTTTGTATTGGGTTTGGTGTTGCTGGTGTTGTTTGGTGGCGGCAGCTTTTTTGCCTGGTTCCCGCAGGGCGGTTTGGTGGGCGATGATTTCGATACGCTCTCTTGGGCAGGTAAAGTCAAAGATTATTTGTGGCATATGGCTTTGCCGATTACTGCTTCGGTAGCAGGCAACTTGGCGGTGATGACCGTATTGACGAAAAACGTGTTCCTTGAAGAAATCCGCCGTCAATATGTTTATAC
>NZ_JBQCVF010000552.1:0-1000 GCF_051962515.1 Neisseria sp. P0009.S007
CAGCGCGGTTGGAACGGCGTGGTTGCCCATTTCCGCAGTTGCGGCGGCATAGAAAACACCGCGCCCGTGTTCTACCACCTCGGCGATACGTCCGAAATCGCCTTTATGCTCAACACGCTTGCCCGACGCTATTCAATCATCTACGCCGTCGGCGTTTCTTTGGGGGGTAATGCTTTGGCCAAATATTTGGGCGAGCAGGGCAGCAATGCCGTTCCGCGCGCTTCTGCCGTCGTTTCTGCACCGGTTGATGCCGTAGCGGCAGGTACGCGTTTTGATCAGGGCATGACGCGACTGATTTACACGCGCTATTTTTTGAATTCACTGTTGCCGAAAGCCCAGGCGATTCCCCGGTTTCAGACGGCCTTAAGCCAGCAAAACTGCAAAACGCTTGGCGATTTTGACGACCGCTTTACCGCGCCGCTACACGGTTTTGCCGACCGCCACGATTACTACCGCCGCAATTCCTGCAAACCGTTTCTGAAAGGCGTGGATACGCCGTTGCTGTTGCTTAATGCCGTCAACGACCCCTTCCTGCCGCCGGAAGCCCTGCCGACCGGGCGGGATGTGTCCTCGGCCGTTACGCTGTTGCAACCGGCATACGGCGGTCATGTCGGCTTTGTCAGCCGCGATCAGGGCCGTCTGAATCTGCAATGGCTGCCGCAAACGGTGTTGGACTATTTCAAACAGTATCAGCCGTAAATGAAAAAGGACATGTATGCGACATGCCCTTAGTGTGCAGAAAGTAAAAAGGCCGTCTGAAAACGAATTTCAGACGGCTTTTTGAATGGCTTGATTATTTGCCTTTGTTGTCGGCTTTGGCTTCTTTTTTCAGAGAAGCGTACAACTCAGGGTCGCGGTTTTTCAGCAGGGAAGCAACGGCCAAGTCGTCACGGTTGACTTTAGCTAAATCTACGCGCTCGATATGTACCAAACGCAGCAATTCGCGTACAGGTTTAGGCATATTGCGGCCGGATTCGTAACGGGAACCACCGGATTGAGT
>NZ_JBQCVF010000553.1:0-1000 GCF_051962515.1 Neisseria sp. P0009.S007
TGGTGTTACCATCGGTAAGGGCGCGGTAATCGGCGCAGGTTCGGGGGTTACCAAAGATGTGCCGCCTTATTGCGTGGCTGCGGGTAATCCTGCGATTGTTCGGAAAAAACTGCTCGATGAGCAAGAGCTTGCAGCCGAATAGCGTGAATAAAATAGCAAAATAAAAGGCCGTCTGAAATTCAGACGGCCTTTTTTCAATAGTGCTTAAGCGGCAATTTTTTCGCATTCTTTAATGCAAGCCAAGCAAGATTCGTAGCAGGCTTTGCATTCAGCGTGGTGGCTGGCGTGTTCTTTGCAGGCGGCAGCACATTGTTTGCAGGCTTCGATGCACACTTTTGCCAAAGACGGGGTCAGGCGTGAATTTTGGGCAGCGAGGTTTTGCAATGTGCCGCACAGTGCCAACATTTGGTTAGCGCCGGCTGCGCAGTCTTTCATGGAGGTATCGCCTTCGCTCAACAGGGCGATGCAGTGTGCCAGACAGATTTGACCGGCTTCAACGCAATGTGCGGCCGCTTTGCGCGCAGCTTCGTAGGCGCGCGGTGCAGAATGCGCGTGACCAACATGGTGTGCATGGCCTGCATGGTCGTGAGCACGGGCGAAAGAAGCGGCGGCGGTGAGGGAAACAGCAGCAGCGCTGCCGATAAATTGACGACGGTTCATAAGATAGAGTCCTTTTTGCTTTGTGGAAATATCGGACGAATTATTTCATCCATTATTAAAAGGTTATCATGTTATTCGTTTTTAAACAATGGGCCGTCTGAAGATATCGATAATACGTTCAGACGGCCTGTTGTTAGGTATGATATTTGTTTAAATCAATCAAAAATCGGATAGCTGAAATACGGCCAAGTGACTTTTTGCCGAGAAAATAGTCGGTTTATTCCGCCAACAATTCTTCCGGTTTGACTTTCTCTCCATACACGGGCAAGAGGGTTTTTTCATAGGCGGCTTTCAGACGGCCGTCTTTTTTCATGGCGGCGATTTCGCCGTTGACCCAGTT
>NZ_JBQCVF010000554.1:0-999 GCF_051962515.1 Neisseria sp. P0009.S007
AAATAAAAGGCCGTCTGAAAATCAATTTCAGACGGCCTTTTTTTATTTATCAATCCAATCAGTTTTTCATTGATTGAACCGGAGCCGGGATTCTGCCGCCTCGGTTGACAAACACTTCGCACGAACCTTCTTTAACCGGCATCACAGGCGCGTAGCCCAACAGGCCACCGAACTCGACGCTGTCGCCGACGGTTTTGCCGGTTACCGGAATAATGCGCACGGCAGTTGTTTTACTGTTGATCATGCCGATGGCGGCTTCGTCGGCGATGATGCCGGAAATGGTATGAGCAGGCGTATCGCCGGGTACAGCAATCATGTCTAAACCAACGGAGCAGACAGCGGTCATTGCTTCGAGTTTATCTAACGTCAGCACACCGGCTTCGGCAGCGGCAATCATGCCCTCGTCTTCTGAAACGGGGATAAATGCGCCGCTCAAACCGCCGACCGCACTGGAAGCCATCATGCCGCCTTTTTTTACGGCATCATTCAGCAAGGCCAAAGCCGCTGTCGTGCCATGCGTACCGCAGACGCTCAAGCCCATTTCTTCAAGAATGCGCGCCACCGAGTCGCCGACGGCGGGGGTTGGTGCCAACGATAAATCGAGAATACCAAACGGGATATTCAACATTTTTGAGGCTTCGCGGCCGATAAGTTCGCCCACGCGGGTAATCTTGAAAGCGGTTTTCTTCACAACTTCCGCAACTTCGGTCAATGTCGTTGCATCTGAATTTTCCAACGCGGCTTTTACGACACCCGGGCCGGATACGCCGACATTGATAACGGCATCCGCTTCGCCCGAACCATGAAACGCACCCGCCATAAACGGGTTGTCTTCCACCGCGTTGCAGAACACGACAATTTTAGCACAGCCGAAACCTTCGGGCGTGATTTCGGCCGTGCGTTTGATGGTTTCGCCTGCCAGCTTGACCGCATCCATATTGATACCGGCGCGCGTGCTGCCGATATTGATGGAGCTGCACACGATATCGGTGGTTTTCA
>NZ_JBQCVF010000555.1:0-998 GCF_051962515.1 Neisseria sp. P0009.S007
AATCTGAGCCTATACATTCGCCTTTAGGTTTGACGTGATGACAGGTGAAAAGACCTTTGTTTCGATCCTCTCTTGCTTGATTTGGACTGTATTCGCCGTTAAAAAAGTCTTTTGCAATATCTACGCGTGTAATTTTTGGCCGTACCGCTTGAGTCAAAAACTCATAAAGTCTGGATTCCCAGCCGTTTTTTGCCGCTGTACAGCCTGTTGCGGTAAGCTCTACAAGCATTGTTTGATTTTGTCCGCCGAAATGGACGCGGCCATAAAGTACATCTTCATCACCCATCAGCCAGCATCTTTCATAAAAACGACCGCCCGAACCTTTTGATTCTTTGTAGATGCCGAAGCCCATAATTTCATACATCAGCATTGATGCTGCTTTTACAAAGTCTTCATCTTCTAAAAGGCTGATTCTTGTGCCGTACTTATCAAAAAATGTACGCTCATGAAATGAAAAACTGATTTGATCGATAAAGGCTGAATCGGATACACCGCGACGGAGCGGAACACCTAACAGATTGCCTTTGCCGTCCAAGATATAGGTTTCGTAACATTCAAAGGATTCTTGAAATGCCGTTGCATCTTCGATTTCTGTACCCCCCCTGTTAGACGAGGGGGGAGAATAAGAAGCGACACCGTCCGTTCCGCCGTCCGCTGGCGCGGCCGCCAAACCGTCCGTTGCCGCTTCTCTCTCTAAAATCTCTTTCTTCATGGCGTATCCCTTAAATAAAAAACCCTTTGCAAACAATACTTTTACGTTTGTAAAGGTATTATTTACAAAGGGCAATATATAAGGCCGTCTGAAAAACTTTCAGACGGCCTTTTTTTGTATGGATCGAATAACTAACCGTTTTTTTGATAAGGGTTTTCCAGCCCGGCCATTAACTCGCGGAAGTATTCGCGCAACTGTTTTTCGGAACAACCCATCAGCAGCGCGTCTTCAAATGCGTCCTGCGCTATTTGGTACAGTTCGTTCAAGTTTTCGGTCATGACTTTGA
>NZ_JBQCVF010000556.1:0-996 GCF_051962515.1 Neisseria sp. P0009.S007
TGCTGCGGCGGCGCGGCGAAACGCGAAACCGACACCATGGACACCTTCATGGAATCGAGCTGGTATTTCTTCCGCTATATGTCGCCCAAGTTCGCAGAAGGCATGGTATCAGCAGAAGCCGCAAAATACTGGGGCGCGGTCGACCAATACATCGGCGGTATCGAACACGCGATTCTGCACCTCTTGTACGCGCGCTTCTTCACCAAACTGATGCGCGACGAAGGCTTGGTCAATGTTGACGAACCGTTTGAACGCCTGCTGACGCAAGGCATGGTCGTCTGCGAAACCTACTACCGCGAAAACGCCAACGGCGGCAAAGACTGGATCAACCCCGCCGATGTCGAGCTGACTTTCGACGACAAAGGCCGCCCCGTTTCCGCCGTTCTCAAAGCCGACGGACTGCCCGTCGTCATCAGCGGCACGGAAAAAATGTCCAAGTCCAAAAACAACGGCGTCGATCCGCAAGAGCTGATTAACGCCTACGGCGCGGACACCGCCCGCCTGTTTATGATGTTTGCCGCACCGCCCGAACAGTCCCTCGAATGGAGCGACAGCGGCGTCGAAGGCGCACACCGCTTCCTGCGCCGCCTGTGGCGCACCGTTTACGAATACTTGAAGCAAGGCGAAGCAGTCAAAGCGTTTGCAGGCAGCCAAGACGGTTTGTCTAAAGAACTCAAAGACCTGCGTCACAAACTGCACGCCACCACCGCCAAAGTTAGCGACGACTACGGCCGCCGCCAGCAGTTCAACACCGCCATCGCCGCCGTGATGGAATTGCTCAACCAATACGACAAAACCGACACCGGCAACGAACAAGGCCGCGCCGTCGCCCAAGAAGTATTGGAAACCGCCGTACGCCTGCTGTGGCCGATTGTTCCACACATCTGCGAAACCCTGTGGAGCGAATTAAACGGCGCGAAACTGTGGGAAGCAGGCTGGCCGACAATCGACGAAGCCGCTTTGGTCAAATCCGAAATCGAAGTGATGGTTCAAGTC
>NZ_JBQCVF010000557.1:0-996 GCF_051962515.1 Neisseria sp. P0009.S007
CAGCGCGGTTGGAACGGCGTGGTTGCCCATTTCCGCAGTTGCGGCGGCATAGAAAACACCGCGCCCGTGTTCTACCATCTCGGCGATACGCCCGAAATCGCTTATATGCTCAACACGCTGGCACAACGCTATTCAACCATCTACGCCGTCGGCGTTTCTTTGGGGGGTAATGCCCTGGCCAAATATTTGGGCGAGCAGGGCAGCAATGCCGTTCCGCGTGCTTCTGCCGTCGTTTCCGCGCCGGTTGATGCCGTGGCGGCAGGTACGCGTTTCGATCATGGCATGACGCGACTGATTTACACGCGCTATTTTTTAAACTCGCTGTTGCCGAAAGCCCGAGCGATTCCCCGGTTTCAGACGGCCTTAAGCCAGCAAAACTGCAAAACGCTTGGCGACTTTGACGACCGCTTTACCGCGCCGCTACACGGTTTTGCCGACCGTCATGATTACTATCGCCGCAATTCCTGCAAACCATTCCTGAAAGGCGTGGATACGCCGTTGCTGTTGCTTAATGCCGTCAACGACCCTTTCCTGCCGCCGGAAGCCCTGCCGACCGGGCGGGACGTGTCCTCGGCCGTTACGCTGCTGCAACCGGCATACGGCGGTCATGTCGGCTTTGTCAGCCGCGATCAAGGCTGTCTGAATCTGCAATGGCTGCCGCAAACCGTGTTGGACTATTTCAAACAGTATCAGCCGTAAATAGAAAAGGGCATGTATGCGACATGCCCTTAGGGTGTAGAAAGGAAAAAGGCCGTCTGAAAAGAGTTTCAGACGGCCTTTTGAATAGCTTGATTATTTGCCTTTGTCGGCTTTGGCTTCTTTTTTCAGAGAAGCGTACAACTCAGGGTCGCGGTTTTTCAGCAGGGACGCAACGGCCAAGTCGTCACGGTTGACTTTAGCCAAATCTACGCGCTCGATGTGTACCAAACGCAGCAATTCGCGTACAGGTTTAGGCATATTGCGGCCGGATTCGTAACGGGAACCACCGGATTGAGT
>NZ_JBQCVF010000558.1:0-994 GCF_051962515.1 Neisseria sp. P0009.S007
GGCTGCCGAAGCCTACCGCCAAGAAAAATTGGCAGCCGAGAAAGCCGCCTAATATGCAGACAGGCTGTCCGATAAAGTGTCGGAACAGCCTGTTTTATTAACTGCATCTTATCCTTTCAGACGGCCTGAACCTAAACCCACATTTAAGGCCGTCTGAAAACCAATTTCAATGAAGTAAAAACCAACCTAAAGCTCAAATCATGATCAATCCCAGCTTCAAGGAATACCTTCCTTCCTACTATGTCAGCACGGCCAATCCCCATCCATCTTATCCGACGCTTGAAGGCCGTCTGAAAACTGAAACCTGCGTTATCGGCGGTGGCCTATCCGGCTTATGCACCGCCCTACCGCTTGCCGAAAACGGCCATGAAGTCATCGTACTTGAAGCCGCTCGTATCGGTTTCGGCGCATCAGGTCGCAGCGGCGGACAAGTCATCAGTGACTTTGCCTGCGGCATGGAAGAAATCGAAAAACAAGTCGGCTTGGAACAGGCACAATGGTTCTGGCAGCAATCCCTGCAAGCCGTCGAACTGGTTGACTCGCGCATTCAAAAACACAATATCCAATGCGATTGGCAACGCGGCTACGCTACCGTCGCCGTCCGTCCTCAGCATTGGGAAGAATTGCAGCAATGGCACGAACACGCTCAAAAACATTATGGTGCAAGCCATTACCAGCTTTGGGATAAAGCCACGCTGAAGCAACAACTTGCCAGCGATATGTATCAAGGCGCGCAATTTGATCCTTTATCCGGTCACTTGCACCCGCTTAATTACACCCTAGGCATTGCCAAAGCGGCAGCCGATGCAGGCGCACAACTTTTTGAGCAATCCCCGATGACGCGTATCGAGCCATGCAATAACGGCTGGCTGGTTCATACACCTAATGGCAGCGTCGAGTGCAAAAACCTCGTTTATGCCGTCAATACTTATGCCGGTTTACACCCGAAATTCAAAGTATTGGAACAAAAAGCCATTGCAGTCAGCACCTTTAT
>NZ_JBQCVF010000559.1:0-994 GCF_051962515.1 Neisseria sp. P0009.S007
GGCTGCCGAAGCCTACCGCCAAGAAAAATTGGCAGCCGAGAAAGCCGCCTAATATGCAGACAGGCTGTCCGATAAAGCGTCGGAACAGCCTGTTTTATTAACTGCATCTTATCCTTTCAGACGGCCTGAATCTAAGCCCACATTTAAGGCCGTCTGAAAACCAATTTCAATGAAGTGAAAACCAACCTAAAGCTCAAATCATGATCAATCCCAGCTTCAAAGAATACCTTCCTTCCTACTATGTCAGCACGGCCAATCCCCATCCGTCTTATCCGACGCTTGAAGGCTGTCTGAAAACTGAAACCTGCGTTATCGGCGGCGGCCTGTCCGGCTTATGCACCGCCCTACCGCTTGCTGAAAACGGCCATGACGTCATCGTACTTGAAGCCGCCCGTATCGGTTTCGGCGCATCAGGCCGAAGCGGCGGACAAGTCATCAGCGACTTTGCCTGCGGCATGGAAGAAATCGAAAAACAAGTCGGTTTGGAACAGGCCCAATGGTTCTGGCAGCAATCTCTGCAAGCCGTTGAACTGGTTGACTCGCGCATTCAAAAACACAACATCCAATGCGATTGGCAACGCGGCTACGCTACCGTCGCCGTCCATCCTCAGCATTGGGAAGAATTGCAACAATGGCACGAACACGCCCAAAAACATTATGGCGCAAGCCATTACCAGCTTTGGGATAAAGCCACGCTGAAGCAACAACTTGCCAGCAATATGTATCAAGGCGCGCAATTTGATCCTTTATCCGGCCACTTACACCCGCTCAATTACACCTTAGGCATTGCCAAAGCGGCAGCCTATGCAGGCGCACAACTTTTTGAGCAATCCCCGATGACACGTATCGAACCATGCGATAATGGCTGGCTGGTTCATACGCCCAATGGCAGCGTTGAGTGCAAAAACCTCGTTTACGCCGTCAATACTTATGCCGGTTTACACCCGAAATTCAAAGTATTGGAACAAAAAGCCATTGCAGTCAGCACCTTTAT
>NZ_JBQCVF010000560.1:0-994 GCF_051962515.1 Neisseria sp. P0009.S007
TCGCGACCCATGAAGACGTAGGTAACGAAAGTGGCGTACAGAATCATCACGACGGTTTGTACGGCCAAGATGATGGTTACAGGGCCTGCCAAACCGGTCAATTCCCACAGTTTCAGGTTCAGAAGGGCCATAGACAGGAAGAGAGACAGGGAGGCGTTACCGAATACGTCGATGGCACGGTCAAACATATTGACTTTGAAAGCGGCAGTCAGGACGTTGCGGATGACCACGCCTGCAAACAGACACCATACGAATTTAGGCAGGTCGAAGAAGGCTTTGTCGTAGCCGTCGACAATTTCGGCAAAAGCCAAACATGCGGCAAACATCGCGAGCGTTTCGACAGCGGAGTCAGCCGTAATCAGGCGGGTGCGCTGTGCTTGCTCGAAGACGTCGTCGGTTTGGTCGTTGTCAACTGGTTTTTTATTTGTTTCCAGAGGTTTGCGACCCATTTTGTTGATCAGGCGACGGGCAACGGGACCGCCGATCAGGCCGCCGAATACTAGGCCGAAGGTGGCGGAAGCCATACCCAAGCCGGTTGCGCCGGTCAGGCCAAATTTGCTTTCAAAGTCAGGGCCCCATGCGCCGGCTGTACCGTGACCACCGGTCAGGGTAATCGAACCGGTAATCAGGCCGATCAGCGGATCCAGACCCAATGCGCTTGCCAAGCCGACACCGACGAAGTTTTGGATGATGATGAATGCACCCACCACGGCGGTAAAGATAACCAAAGGCAGGCCGCCCGCTTTCAAACGGGAGAAGTCCGCGCTCAAACCGATGGATGTAAAGAAGATGAGCATGAACGCATCTTGCAGCGGTTTTTCAAATTTGAAGCTTACGCCGTAGGCTTCGTGCAGGGCGAACAGGACGATAGCGGCAACCAAACCGCCAGCGACCGGCTCGGGAATATTGAAGTCTCTTAAGAATTTGATTTTTTGAACCAGAAATTTACCAACCAGCAACACGAGCGTGGCGGCAATCAGTGTGTAATAACTGT
>NZ_JBQCVF010000561.1:0-993 GCF_051962515.1 Neisseria sp. P0009.S007
TAGTCGTCGTAGTTGCCCGGATAGATGGTGATGGTGTTGTAGTCCAAATCCGCCATGTGTGTGCAGACTTCGTTCAAAAAGTGACGGTCGTGCGAGATGATGATCATGGTGGAGTCGTATTGGTTCAACACGCCTTCCAACCAGCGGATGGTATTAATGTCCAAGTTATTGGTCGGTTCGTCCAAAAGCAATACATCTGGCTTGGAGAACAGGGCTTGCGCCAGCAATACGCGCAGCTTGAAGCCCGGGGCGACTTCTGCCATGGTCGCATTGTGCAAATCTTCGGAAATGCCCACGCCGCTCAACAATTCGGCAGCGCGTGCTTCGGCAGTGTAGCCGTCGTATTCGGCAAACTTAGCTTCCAGTTCGGCGGCTTTCATGTAGTCGTCTTCGGTAGCTTCGGGGTTGGCGTAAATCGCATCACGCTCGGTCATCGCCGCCCACATTTCGGTATGGCCCATCATCACTACGTCCAGCACGCGCATGTCTTCGTAGGCAAACTGGTCTTGGCGCAATTTACCCAAACGCACGCCGTTTTCAATCGCTACTTCGCCGGCAGTCTGTTCCAAATCGCCGCCGAGGATTTTCATGAAGGTGGACTTGCCTGAGCCGTTGGCGCCGATCAAGCCGTAACGGTTGCCTTCGCCAAATTTGACGGATACGTTTTCAAACAGCGGCTTTGCGCCGAACTGCATGGTGATGCCGTTGGTAGAAATCATTATTCGTAAAACCTTTATAAATAGAATGTTATAATCGGACGCGATTGTAGCATATTTTTGCAAAGACCTCAGGATTGAGGCCATAGCAAGTGTGCCCAATGCCTATGCAAGATAAAAACAGACAGCGCTTCACGCAAAAATGCGTTGTAGGCAGCATTTCAGGCCGTCTGAAACGGAGAAACAATATGGAAACGCACAAAATCTATTACGCCGTGATTATTTTGGTATGCGCCGCTTCCATGCTGCTCAGCCCGTTTTTCTATATCCGCCGCAC
>NZ_JBQCVF010000562.1:0-993 GCF_051962515.1 Neisseria sp. P0009.S007
ATCAGGCTCAATCTCGTAGCGCGTAATGACCGGGCCGGAATAGGAGTCCATCACTTTGACTTTAACTTTGAACTCGGCCAGTTTTTCTTCAATGGTAATGCTGTTTTCCAGCAACTGTTCTTCAGTTTGCGAGGCGCTTGGGTCAAACTGCGGCGGCAGAAGCAGGGCGGTAGTCGGTAGGTGTGCCTCGGTCAGTGTTGCCGAAGCTGGAATAGCTACACTTGGCGTACTCTCTTGAATGCTTGGTTCTACGGTTTGAACAGGCGTTTCAACGACTGTTTGAGTATATTCAGACGGCCTTGCGATTGTTTCAACAGATTCAACGGGTTCAATGGTTTCAACCGCTTGAATAGCTTCTGCTTCCGCTTGTACAGGAGTTTCCGGCTCACTATTGAATTCCGTTTCTTCGACGGCAGATTCGCTGATTAAATAATCGCGGATACTGCGTTCAGGCTGGTTGCTGACGTGCGCATTGACTTGCGAATCAAAAATCGGCACTTGGATTTTATGTTCAAAAGCAGGTGGCTCGGGGATGTCAATCGGCGCAATCGAGGTTTGGAAAACGGGCGGCTCGGGAATATCGGTTTTAGCCATAGGGACAACCGGTACGGCAGGCGGCTCGACTACGGTTGCGTTTGGTGCGGCAGGTCGGGAGATATAAGGGGATTTTTTAACAGGAGCAGCCGGTTTTGGACGGGACGGCGTTGCCGGTGCGGTAGGTTGTGGTGCAACAGCTTCCGTAGCAGCTTGTTTACGCGCCCATCTTTCGGCGGCCGCTTCGGTATGGCGAACTTGACGGCGTAGGCTGGCAGGGCGGCTGATTTGTCCCAAGTTGGCCAGAATTTCATCATTTTCGATGGTGCGCGGAGAGTAATCGCGCAAAGGGGCGACGGCCGCGGCCAGTTTGTGGCGTGCTGCGGTGCGGCGGGCAAGGTTGTCGTGAATATCTTCCGCTTGGATTTCAGAAGGGAATGCCTGCATGGAAGTATAGGG
>NZ_JBQCVF010000563.1:0-992 GCF_051962515.1 Neisseria sp. P0009.S007
TGTTCTTGCGACCATTGCGTCAAAGCGCGTTTGGCTGCTTTTTTGTGGGCAAACAAACCGTAAGGACGCCAGTTTCTTGTACCGCTGTTTAACAAGACAATGTGTGCTTGAAGGCTGCCGTGTTCGTCAGCGATAAAGCGGACGGTAGAAAACGATGTGGACTTTTCAGACGGCATCAGCTGGTATTCCTGCATGGTCTGGGCTTTGAGCCATAGTGTATGGAGCTGTCCGACTGCCGGAATAAAACGGATGGAGGCTGCGGCTTTGATGTGCGGCGGCAGTTTTTTGCTGTGCAGCAGGGTGGCGGTTTCACTGTATGCGCGTTCGTGTGCTTCAATGGCTTGGGCTTTGCCGAAATGGTCAAACCAAACCAATACGCCGTAACTGTCAGGCAGGGCATAGAGCTGTTGGGCGAGCGAATCAGGCAGCCAATTGGGCAACATTTTCGGATTCATCAATACACGGACGTGTTCGTCCCATTGTTGATGATTTTTTTCTGCCAGACTTAATTCGAGATAATCACACAATGCGGCAACATCGGTCATGGCGCGGTGGCGGTTGGCAGTCTGAATGCCGGTGCGTTCGATAATACTGTCGAGACTGTGTTTGTAAAACTCAGGATACAGGCGGCGAGACAGTTGAACCGTACAGAGCGAGGGTGCGGCAAAGTCAGTATGGATACGGGCAAACTCGTGACGCAGGAAGGTATAGTCAAAGCGGCTGTTGTGGGCAACAACCACAGCACCTTGCAATAGCGGCAACAAATCGGCTGCAATATCGGCAAAGACAGGCGCGTTTTTCACTGTTTCATCATGAATCCCGGTTAGTCTGGCAACAAATTCGGGAATGCTGCGGCAAGGATTGACCAATTGCTCGTAATGTGTGGTGCGTCCTTGCTCAAAACGAACAAGGGCAACTTCCGTTATCCTGTCTTGATAGAAATTTCCACCGGTCGTCTCCAAATCCACCACGACCACAGGCCGTCCCAAACG
>NZ_JBQCVF010000564.1:0-990 GCF_051962515.1 Neisseria sp. P0009.S007
TACATCTTGCGACGATTGCGGCATCACGGCAATTTTGCAGATATCCGCGCCCCACTCGGCCATTGTTTTCAGACGGCTTGTAATGTCTGCCAAAGACGGCGTGGCTTGGAAATCGTGATTGCAAAGCAAGGCGGCAGTTTGATACTCATGCGCCAAAGCTATGGCTTGTTTTACGCCGCTTTCCTCGGCAAAAAGCTCGATGTCGATAATATCAGCTTGTTTGGAACGGATGATTTTTTCCAATAATTCAAAATAATAGTCGTCAGAACAAGGCGCATTGCCACCCTCTTGCGCCCTTCTAAACGTAAACAGTAAAGGCTTGTCAGGAAAAGCCTGTCGGACAATGCCTAATTGTTCGGCAATAAAATCGGCATCAAGCGCCTCTTGGAAAAAATCCGCACGAAATTCAATAATGTCAAAAGCCGTCTCTTTCAATACGCGCAAAGCCTGCTCCAATTCCTGCGTATTGGCGGCCACCAGCGGCACGGCAATTTTAGGCAGGCCTTTGCCGATCTCGATATTCTTGATGATGACAGGTTTCATATTGTTCCTTTTTGCTGTTCAAGCCAATCAGTGCAGATGCTCATAAATGGTTTCCGCCAAGGCTTTGCTGATGCCTTCCACTTTTTCCAAGTCCTCGCGGCTGGCGGCAATCACGCCGCGCAGACCGCCGAATCGGGTAAGCAATGCTTGGCGGCGTTTGCTGCCGATACCGGGGATTTCGCTGAGTGAGGAAGTAACGCGTGCTTTGTCGCGTTTTTTTCGGTGGCCTGTAATCGCAAAGCGGTGCGATTCATCACGTACGGTTTGCAATAAATGCAAGGCCGGGCTGTTGGGCGGCAGGCGGAAGACTTCGCCGGTAAAAGGCAGAATGAGTTCTTCCATACCGGCTTTGCGCTCGGGACCTTTGGCGATACCGACCAAAGGAATGTGCAGCCCGAGTTCTTCCCATACCGATACGGCTACGCCGATTTGCCCTTTGCCGCCGTC
>NZ_JBQCVF010000565.1:0-987 GCF_051962515.1 Neisseria sp. P0009.S007
GTTTACTGTCCGTTTCCGCACAAGAACAAAGCACCGGTGTACAGGCACAAATCGAAGTCAAACCTTCCTACGGCTTGAACGACAGCACCATCACCCAAATGCTCAAAGACAGCATGAGCAACGCTGCCGAAGACATGGCAGCCCGCGCCCGAGCCGAAGCCGTAGTCGAAGCCGAAAGCCTGACCGACGCCGTCAACGCTGCTCTTGAATTGGATAGCGATTTATTGGAAGCTGAAGAATTGCAACAGATTCAACAAGACATCGCCAACTTGCAAGGCCATCTGAAAGACGGCAAAGCCGAAGACATCCGTGCCGCCGTTGCCAAACTCAGCCACAGCACCGACAACTTCGCCGCCAAGCGCATGAACCGCAACATCCAACGCGCGTTAACAGGGCAAAGCGTTGATAATATTTGATGCCTAAACAGTTTCAGACGGCCTCGGAAGATACAAAGGTCGTTTATCTAAATATCCAAAAACTGAAACGATTTCTTTTATGCGACTCTGGCACCAAACCCTTATCCCCCTACTCCCCCGCGCCCAGCTTTTGGGGCAACACCGCGAATGCGCTGCTTTACGCGGAGCGGGCTGGGGCAGGCCGCATGCGACGGTTAATTACGTTTTTACCCACTCACCCTACAAACTCTACCTGTATCACGTATTGATTATGGAAGAGATGGAAAAGCGCGGTTACAAACCGGATGTTTTATGGAAAGACCCACTATATCGCGGCAAAGCCGTTGCCCCATACCATTCACACGCGATTGAAGCATCTACTTCGCCGATTTATGCCGAACATGATGATGCTTATCTAGACGAATGTCTGGAAAATTTAAGAAGTAAAGGCATCATGTTATAAACCCATTTTTCAGACGGCCTGAATATTGAATACCCAAGGCCGCCTGAAGCCGCTTTAACCACAACCACTCTTAAACAACCGAGACAATAAAAATGCCAAAAATTACCGTACTCCCACACGCGACATTAT
>NZ_JBQCVF010000566.1:0-987 GCF_051962515.1 Neisseria sp. P0009.S007
GGGCTTTGAAAACCTAAGGCCGTCTGAACGGATGTAAAGTCATGCCGTTCAGACGGCCTTTCAATACAGTTTGATGAATATGGACGATTTAATAGACAAGCTGCTTGAATCCCTTTGGCTGCAAGACAGGCTCAGCCACAATACGCTGCAAAGTTACTGCCGTGATTTGGTCAAAGTTGCTGCGCGTTTGGCCGAGGGCGGGCAGGATTGGTTGAGTGCCGATGAATTTGCCCTGTCTGATGCCGTGTATGCAGAGGGAGAAAAAAACACGTCCCAAGCGCGGGCATTGTCGGCTTGCAAGCGCATGTACGGCTGGTTGGAAGAAACAGGCCAAAGAGCAGACAATCCCACCCGTTTTCTCAAAGCGCCGAAATCGGAACGCAAACTGCCCACGTTGATTACCGAAGCCCAAATCGACGCGCTGCTGGCTGCACCGGATGTGGAAACGCCGCACGGACTGCGCGACAAAGCCTTGCTCGAAGTCATGTATGCAACAGGTTTACGCGTGACCGAAGCCGTCAAATTGACGCTCAGCGATATCGATTTATATCGCGGCAGTATCCGTACCATAGGCAAGGGTGACAAATTGCGTTTGGTTCCGTTGGGACAGGAAGCAGCGTATTGGGTGGAACGCTATTGCAACGAATCGCGCCCGTTGTTGCTAAAAAACAAAATCTGCGACGAAGTGTTTGTCAGCCAGAAACGCAGCGGCATCAGTCGTCAGCTTGCATGGATGATAGTCAAAGAATATGCCGAAGCGGCCGGTATTGCTTCGCTCAGCCCGCACGGCTTGCGCCATGCTTTTGCCACGCATTTGGTCAATCACGGCGTTGATTTGCGTTCGGTCCAGATGATGTTGGGACATTCCGACATCAATACCACGCAGATTTATACCCATGTTGCCAATATCCGTTTGAAAAACATGGTCGATGAACACCATTCCCGTTCATAAATAAAGGCGGCATCTCGAAGATGCCGCTTTTTGTT
>NZ_JBQCVF010000567.1:0-987 GCF_051962515.1 Neisseria sp. P0009.S007
AAAGCGTGGGAATTGCCTAAACTGTTCCAATGGCTGCAAAAAGCAGGCAATGTGGAAACCCAAGAAATGTACCGTACCTTCAACTGCGGTATCGGCATGGTCGTTATCATTGCCAAAGAAGATGCCGATGCGGTACAGGCATTCTTGAGCGAACAAGGCGAAACCGTTTACCGTTTGGGCGCAGTTCGTGAGCGCAACGGCGACGAGCATCAAACCCAAGTGGCTTGATTGAGTTGAAATTAAAAAAAGTGCGGATGATGAATCCGCACTTTTTATTGTTTATGGTCTAGGAAAATCTTCGCCCTAGCCTGCTTCTTCCATAAAGCCGGCCAATTGAGCCGTATCGTGGGCAATCATCAGCTCTTCATTGGTTGGAACGACCAACACAGCCGGCGAAGAATCAGTCGGGCTGATAATGCCTGAATTGCCGTAGCGTTTTTCCATATTGGCTTTGGTGTCGATGTGCAGACCCAAGAAATCAAGATAGGAAACGGTTTTGGCACGGATGTTACGCGAGTTTTCGCCAATACCGCCGGTAAACACGAGTGCGTCAACGCCGCCACAAGCCACAGCCATCGAAGCAATGTATTTGGCAAGGCGGTAAGTCATGACTTCCAGGGCCAAACGCGCACCTTCGTGACCTTCGTCCGCCGCGATTTCCAAAGAACGACAGTCGTTGGAGAGTTCGGAAATACCGAGCAAACCTGATTTTTTGTTCAGCATTTCATCAACTTGGGCAACATCCAAACCGGTTTGTGAAGTCAGATAGCTGTATACGCCCGGGTCGATGTCGCCGCAACGTGTACCCATTACCAAGCCTTCGATCGGCGTGAAGCCCATACTGGTGTCAACGGATTTGCCGTTTTTGATGGCGGTAATGGATGCGCCGTTGCCTAAGTGGGCAATAATCATGCGGATGTCTTCCAGAGGTTTGCCCAAGATACGTGCGGCTTCAGGGGCAACGTAACGCATACTGGTACCGTGGAA
>NZ_JBQCVF010000568.1:0-985 GCF_051962515.1 Neisseria sp. P0009.S007
TTGATGCGTGGCCGTCTGAACAGCTTGGGCTACGATTACGGCGATTTTGAAGCGCACGGGCATTTGTGGGATATGGCATATAAAACCGCTTACGATCCTTTATTGCGCATGGCTTTGGTGCCGCGGGTGTTGGAAGCGCGCGGTTTGGATGTCACCCCGGGTATTCGTGCAAAAGTGGCGCAGCGCGGCGATGTGGAAACCTGCGATGTGTTGGATATTATTTATCGCGATGAAGTAGGGCATGTCGCCATTGGCAATCATTGGTATCAGCATCTTTGCCGTGAGCGCGGTTTGGAACCGGTTGCCTTGTTCCGCAGCCTGATTGCGCGTTACGATATGTTTATTTTCCGCGGCTACGTCAATATCGAAGCACGGGAACGTGCTGGATTCAGCCGTTTCGAGCTGGATATGTTGGAAGATTTTGAGAAAAGTTTGAAACAGGATAAAAAGGCCGTCTGAAACGGTAAAATCATCATGGCACATCATCACGATCATTCGCACGCGCACACGCATACTGCCAATAAGCAGGTATTGCGCATTTCATTTTTCGTTATTGCTGGATTTATGCTGGTTGAGGCGGTCGGCGGCTGGCTGACCAACTCTTTGGCCCTGCTTTCCGATGCTGGGCATATGTTCAGCGATGCGTTTTCGCTGGGTGTGGCATTGTGGGCATTCAAACTTGGCGAGAAACAGACCACGCTGCAAAAGACATTTGGGTATAAGCGTTTTGAAATTTTGACGGCGATGTTTAACGGATTGTCGCTGGTGTTGATTGCGGGAATGATTTTTTATGAAGCAGTCAAACGATTGTTTTATCCGCCGGAAATTTTGACGGGCGGCATGTTGGTGGTCAGTATTATCGGATTGTTGGTCAACATCGGTGTCGCCGTTTATATGTTGAAGAATGGCGATACTGAAGAAAACGTCAATATGCGCGGCGCGTACCTGCATGTAATCAGCGATTTATTCGGCTCGATAGGGGCGA
>NZ_JBQCVF010000569.1:0-983 GCF_051962515.1 Neisseria sp. P0009.S007
CCTGTATAGTTTTCACGCAATTCATCAATAAACAAAAGTTTAAACAATTCATCAGGATTGACTGCAGTCAAAATATTTTTAAGGTTATTGCCACCATCCATATCTAAAAGGGCAATTTGTCCCATATAGTCAAAATCGTCTTCCAGTTGCTCGGCAATTTTTTGTTGTACTGCTTTAACATCATCAGGTGCACGCAAATTGGTTTTGCTGATACAGAATGCAAAGCCTTTTCCAATTTGTTGGAGATTGTCAATTTCACGCTTCATGCTCAATGTAATGTTTCCGTCTTCAATGCTGGTTAGGAATACAAAGAAAACGCCACGCTCCAGGTAATTCAAAATAGCTTGGTTATGGTTTTCAATCGGCGCATCAAATCCTGGCATATCAACCAATACCAAAGGTTGAATGGCTTTTAAATTTTCATTATTTAAATAAACACGCAAATTTTTGAAGTTTTGTGCATTATCTTTTAAGCGTGCAAAATCAGCCAATTGATGACGTTCAACCGCACCCGAAGCCGTTACTGCTTCAATATAGTTGCTATCGCTATAACGCAATTCTGTTGCTAATGCAGTTTCCGGAGTCACAGCAGTCGGCAAAATCTCATTGCCTAAAAAAGAATTGAGCAATGTACTTTTTCCCGCGCTAAATCCGCCAACCACCGGTACAATCAGCTCTGCATCCGTAATATTTCCTTGAATTTCCGATAATTTGTTATCTGAAATTTCCAAAGGGGAAATGATGTTCTTAACTTCACCGATATAATCTAAAAATTGCTGTTTGCTGTTCATAAAATAAATTTCTCCTGAATAAAAATTAAATGGAAATGACTACTTTCTGCTATTTGTGCCGATTAGGCCTTACTGAACGAACTCATTAGCAGACAAAAACCCATTAGACCAAAAATAAAACAAGAAATAAGTTCCAAGTTCCCCCTGTACGTTACGTTCCAATCAAGCCAAGATGTACTATACATATAGATT
>NZ_JBQCVF010000570.1:0-982 GCF_051962515.1 Neisseria sp. P0009.S007
GATGCCGACATCAGCCGCAGCCTGCTGGCCGCGCGTTATCCCGACGCCGTGTTTGAAGAATACGATCCGAATGCCGACTTTTTGAAAACCGCCGCCGCCGCGCGCAAAGGCGGTTTCTGGCAGAAGCTGACCGGCAAAACCATTCCGCAACATTGCCAAGCCCTGACCGCGCCGCTGCCTGAAGCAGCCGCCGATATGTTGTGGGCCAACCTCAGCCTCAGCCGCGCCGACGATATTTTGCCGGTATTGAAAAACTGGGCCGCTGCCTTGAAAACCGACGGATTATTGTTCTTCACGCACTTTGGCCGCGACAGCCTGACCGAGCTGACAGGCCGTCTGAACCATGAAGGCATCGAATGCGAAGCGCCCACGCTGATTGATATGCACGACTTGGGCGATATGCTCGCCGACAACGGCTTTTACGATCCGGTAACCGACACGGCCAAGCTTGAATTGAGCTATAAAAAAGCCGGGACGTTTTGGCAGGACATGGAAACCTTGGGATTGTGGAACGCATTGAAGTTCAGCAATCCGCAGGCGGCCAAGGAATGTGTGGATAAGATTTTTGCCAACGAAGGCCGTCTGAACATCACGCTTGAAACCGTGTACGGTCATGCCGTGAAGAAATTGGTGTTGCCGCAAGGGGAGAATGTGGTGCAGTTTTTCCCGAAAAAACAGATGCAGGCCGGAAGCTGAGGCTGCTTGGGTTTAAATGCAAAAAGGCCGTCTGAAGTTTTCAGACGGCCTTTTATTTGATTCCGAATTAAGCCTGTTTGGCCGCCCATTCGGCCGGCGTGGCAGCAACGGAAATCGACAGCGCGTGCAATTCGTTGCTTTCGAGTTGCGGCTTGAGGCCGTCTTTAATCAGGCGGTGGCGGGCGAGGCGGGCTTTGCCTTCAAAGGAAGAGGAAACGATTACGGCGAAGAAGTGATGGCCGTCGCCTTCGACTTCGACGTGTTCGCAAGGGGTAACGCCTTCAAT
>NZ_JBQCVF010000571.1:0-981 GCF_051962515.1 Neisseria sp. P0009.S007
ACGATGTTTTATTACCGTGAAACCAGCCGTGAGAGCGAGCCGCGTATTCCGTTTGAAGAAAAGATTTTGCATATTGATGAGCACCTGATTGTGGCGGACAAACCGCATTTTCTGCCCGTCATCCCCAGCGGCAGGTTTTTGCGGGAAACCTTGCTCACGCGCCTGCGTTTGCGGCCTGAATTGCAGCATTTGAATGTTGAAGACATTACGCCGATTCATCGCTTGGACAAAGATACGGCAGGCGTTATGCTGCTTTCGCTCAACCCTGCCACGCGTCGCGATTATCAGACCATGTTCCAAGAAAAAACCGTCCGAAAAATCTATGAAGCGGTGGCGCCGACGCGGACGGATTTGGACTATCCGCTGCATATCTCATCCCGAATGGAACGCGGCAAAAAATTCTTCCTCACACAGGAAACGGAAGGCGAACCCAATGCCCACACGACCATCGAGCTTATCGAAAACCGCGGCGCATTCAGCCTCTACCGCCTCACGCCGCATACCGGAAAGAAACACCAGCTCCGCGTGCATATGATGAGTTTGAATATGCCGCTGATGAACGATGCGCTTTACCCTACCCCCTTGGCGGCCGGTGATAAAGACTACGACAGACCTTTAAAACTTCTGGCCAAAAGAATAGAGTTTACCGATCCTATCAGCGGAGAAATCCGCGTATTTGAAAGTAGCTTTACGCTTTAAGTTATTCAATCCAATGAAAAAGGCCGTCTGAAATTGTTCAGACGGCCTTTTTATCACGGAATCATTTGATTAGTGATGAATGCAGCTGCACTCTTTGTTCATATCAATCACCATGCGGCCGGTAATTTTACCTTCGCGCATTTCTTGGAAGATGGCAGGCGCTTCATCCAAAGCACGCAACTGGACTTTAGGCACAACCAAACCCTCTGCGCCGAATTGGAATGCTTCTTCCAAATCTTTACGGGTACCGACCAGAGAGCCGACCACTTCGATGCCGTCCAA
>NZ_JBQCVF010000572.1:0-979 GCF_051962515.1 Neisseria sp. P0009.S007
GAAGATATTTGGAGCAACATCGCCGAAGAAGAGGATTTCAAACACTATCTGCATGCCCAAGTGTGCGAGCATCCGCTTTCGCAAGTGGAGGCAGCCTATGTTCATGTCTTGATTGATTTTTTGGACGAGCAAGGCTACCTCACCGACAGTCTCGAAGAAATCATCGACCACACGCCGTTGGAATGGATGCTGGACGAAGAAGCCCTGCAAAATGCGCTGGATGTATTGCAAACCTTTGATCCGCCCGGCGTGGCGGCGGCTGATTTGACCGAGTCGCTCATGCTGCAGCTGATGCGTTTGCCGGCTTCTCCGGCCAGACAAATGGCCGCGCATTTGGTGCAAAGTTCGCTTCAAGATTTGGGCAAAAACCGCAAACAAAACGTTCTGCGTTTCCGCAAACTTTATCCCCAGGCCGACAGTGAAACCATAGAAGCCGCACTCGATATGATTGCCGGCTTGAATCCTTATCCGGCTTACGGCTTCGCTTCTGCCACCCCCACGCCTTATATTCAGCCTGACGTTTGGGTGAAAGAGGGCAAGGACGGCTGGGAAGTCATCAGCAACGAAGCGGCCTGGCCGAAGCTGCAGCTCAATCAGGAATATTGCGACCTGATGAAATCGGCGGAAGAGGGTGCGCCGGAGTGGAAGGAAAAAATCAGCGAAGCCAAACAGCGCATTGATTCTTTGGAACTGCGCAAAAGCACAGTCCTCCGCCTTGCCGAGTATATTGTCAAAAATCAGGAAGATTTTTTCATCTTCGGCGAAATCGGCCTGTCGCCCATGCTGATGAAAGATGCCGCTGCCGAATTGGGTTTGGCGGAAAGCACCATTTCGCGCGCCGCCAACCAGAAATATTTGTCTTGCCCGCGCGGCCTGTTTGCGTTACGCTATTTCTTCACACAGGCAGTCAATGCCGACGATGAGGGCGAAGGGTTCAGCCAAGGCGCAATCAAAGCCGTATTGAGCCAGCTGATTGAAA
>NZ_JBQCVF010000573.1:0-979 GCF_051962515.1 Neisseria sp. P0009.S007
AGCATTTCGGCATCGTCTGAGTTAACCGGAATATTGGTGTGAACGTTACCGTCGCCGGCGTGCATATGCAGGGCGACAAAGACGCGGCTGCGTACGGTTTTGGCGTGGATTTTGCCCAAGCCTTCGATGATTTTGGTGTCGGTTTTGCCGCTGAAGATTTCAGAAAGTGGCTTCATTACGTCTGCTTTGACAGACACGCGCAGGCGGAAATCGCGGAAGGCAATAAAGCAGCTTTCATTGTCTTTGGCTTCGGGCGCGGCGTGGACGGCTGCGCCATAGCGGACTTTATAGTCGGCAAGTGGTGCGTCTAAGTTAGCAAGCAACCATTCCCAACGCGCTTTGACAGCGGAAACGTGGGCCAGGGCGTGTTTGCCGCGTTCGCCCAACAGTTCGGCGGTTGGCAGGTCTGTTCCCATTTTGTCGATGGGGAGTTTGCCGGACAGATATTGCTCCAAGGCGGCACAGAGTTTGAGCTTGTTTTGGATGGAAAGCTCAATGTTGATGCGTTCGATGCCGTCTGAATACTCACCGAGTCTTTCGAGTGGGATTACCACGTCTTCATTGATTTTAAAGGCGTTGGTGTGTTTGGCGATGGCGGCGGTGCGGCTGCGGTCGAGCCAGAAGGTTTTGCGTGCTTCGGGCGACACGGCGATAAAGCCTTCGCCGTCGCGTGCGCGGGCGAGTTCGCAGATATGTTCGGCGGCTGCCTGTACGGCGGCTTCGTCGTCGGAAACCACGTCTGCCAGCAAGACCATTTTAGGTCGGCCTTTGCCTGCCGCTTTGGTGGCATAACCGACGGCGCGGACGTAACGCCAGTCTAAATGCTCCAAACCAGCCAATCGTACGCTTTCATGGTCAAGCAGGAAATCGCGGATTTCGACAATAGACGGCGTTGCGGTGGCGACCGTGCCGAAAAACTCCATACACACGGTGCGCGTGTATTTCGGCATTTTATGCAATACTAAGGCAACGCTGGTGA
>NZ_JBQCVF010000574.1:0-978 GCF_051962515.1 Neisseria sp. P0009.S007
CCTATAAGGGTCAAGCGCTGCATGTTGTTCTCTAGTTACTTCTCTCAAATTAAAAGGACTATGCCTATCTGCATGACCTAAGCGTTGTGGCACATGATGATGCAACTCCATGGGATTTCCATTTGCATCTAAAGGAGCACGTCCTCTTTTCATTCTACTCATATTTGCAGGAGAAAATTCTCCTGTACCTTTCGAGGCTAAATACCTATTTTTCCAGTATCTTGACCTAACAACATCCCAAGATGGCATATCACCGTTAGGTAATGGTTTATCAATACGCTCGCCTCTTTTCCAACGTTTGAATAAATTCTTTAACAGCGGTTTAGGTTTATTTGGTTTATTTTTGTTGGCCGGGCACAGTCCCCAAACATCAAGCCATTCCTGCGCATTCGGAGCAAACTGATACAGATTCTCCCCACCCAACAACCCAATCGGATCTTGATTCACAAACCGCCCGGCCTCAGGCTCGTAATACCGCATCAGGTTGTAGTGCAGCCCGGTCTCTTCATCGAAGTACTGGTTTTGCAGTCGGAACGGCTGATGCGCGTTCTTGTAAACCCGCTCATCCTTTTTCAGACGACCCCAGGCGGTGTATTCTCCGTACCATAAGAGATTACCGTGGATGTCGGTCATCTCGCGCGGGATGCCGACTTGGTCGGTGTGGAAATAGGCGATGTATTGTTTGCCGTCTTTGGCGTTGTCAAAGATTTGCGCCAGCGGTTCGTAGCTGTCTTGGTCGGTATAGATATAGGTGTAGCTGCCTTTGTAGGTGTACTCCTGCAATAAGCGGCTGCCGTCCCAGACGAAGTGGGTGCGTTTCGGGTCGGTACTCGTCCAGGCGAGTTTATCTTGGCGTTCTTTGGAAAGGCGTCGTCCGAACGGGTCGTAGGCGTATTCCCAAATCTCGGTATTGCCGGCGGGCTTTTTGATTTCGGCGCGGACGAGTTGGTTTTCTAAATCGTATTGGTAATATTGGTT
>NZ_JBQCVF010000575.1:0-977 GCF_051962515.1 Neisseria sp. P0009.S007
TCTGCACCATACTCAGCTGACCGAACATATTAATTCATTGTCTTCAATCAGTAACCAATCTATTCAAGGCATGATGGCCAATGGCCTGAGCAAAGAGCAAGCCCTGGCTGCGATAAATAGTACCATTTCCCAACAAGGCTTTATTATTGGTTCAAATGAAATCTTCTTGGCAGGTAGTATCATATTCATCAGTATGATTCCCATTATTTGGCTGGCAAGACCTCCGTTTAGCGGTTCCGGCGGGGGAGGGCATTAGATAATTCAGACGGCCTTTTATCCATATATTATTTAAGACTCAATAGCAGATCCCTAAATGCATTTGGATCTTTAATGAACGTCATTTCTCCTGATTGAGGGAAATGGAAATCGAGCAGGCGCGATACCCAAAAACGAATACATCCGGCTCTTTGTGCAGTAGGGAAATACGCGCGTTCTTCATTAGATAATGGACGTACGCTTTCATAGCCATGGATAAAGGCATCATAAAGGACAGGGTCTAATTCGTTATCAGCTGTTCGTGCCCAATCATTAACCGCAATTGCCAAGTCGTACATGAAATTGCCGTTACACGCATAATAGAAATCGATAAAGCCGGAAACTTCATCTCCATTAAGCAATACGTTGTCCTTAAATAAATCGGCATGGATAATACCGGAAGGCAAATGCTCTCCTAGATTTTCATCTAAAGCAGCAATTTCAGATTGAAGCAGTGCGGCATCCTCAGAATCTAAAACAGGTAGCAATTGAGTGCAGGCATTATGCCACCAGTCATCATAACGAGGATTTTTCATTTTTAAAGGAAAGTCTTGACCGGCTAAATGCATTTTAGCCAGCATAGCACCGGTATGGAAGCATTGAGCCTCAGTTGGCCAGCCGGTATCCGAGCCATTCAAACAAGTAACCAAACAAGCCGGTTTTCCGGCCAAAATAGAATGCAGTCTGCCATCTTTGCGAGCAATCGGAGCAGCGCAGGCAAC
>NZ_JBQCVF010000576.1:0-976 GCF_051962515.1 Neisseria sp. P0009.S007
CTCAAAAAAAATGCCCGATTCTGCATCGGGCATATCAACTATTTAGAAAGGATATTTATCACGAAAACGTGAGCCGCCATTATACACGCTTCGCAAAATTTTAAGGGAAATTTATGCCAAAGGCCGTCTGAAACTTTTCAGACGGCCCGGATGCTCAGCGACGGTATTTCATTTCAACCTTCATATCGTCCAGAATACGTTTGACGTTGTGTTCCAATACATCTTCCACCAAACCCGGCGCCTGCTCGTTGAGCATTTGCTGCAACTGGTAAGTGAACACGGCCATTTGTTTTTGCACGGCAATCCGAATCATGCCGTTGACCGCATCGGCCACATGGGGGCGCAAACGTTTAATCAGACGCTCGGTCAAATCTTTTTCGGAAACGCAGAACACTTCCCGACGGCCAATCGCCTGCGGGTTCAAAACATTGATATGGACATTGACGGCCGGTTCTTTTTCAGGTTCAAGGCCGTCTGAAACCGCCCCTTCAGCCGCTTGCTCATCATCATTTTCCGGCTTTTCAGTTTCTTCTGCTTCAGGCACATCAAAATCTACGGCACCCGATTTCGGATTCAGTCTGACGGTGCGCGTCGATTCGATATGGCGGTCTGAAGCCGCAGCCTGCAACGCTGATTGCGCGCTCAACCAGTTGTCCTGCAAAACCACCATCGCATCGGTTTCCACTGCCTCGCCCTCGTCGGCAAGGGCAGTATTGTGTTCCAACTGCCAGCGGTACAAATATTCTTCCAATACTTTTTCACGATTGTCCGCATCTAATTTATATTCTTTTTTAGGCGCGGTTTTGGGCGCGGCATCGACAGCCTCTTCCGATTTTTTGACCAATGGCGCATGAGTCGGCGCGGTATTGAATTGTCGTGCCTGACGCAATCTTTCCAAGCGTTTTTCCCAATTCAGGTCTTCTTCCTCGAGGGCTGTGGGGTCAAGACGGTTGTTTTCCATAATAATCTCGTTTTT
>NZ_JBQCVF010000577.1:0-975 GCF_051962515.1 Neisseria sp. P0009.S007
GGCATTGTTCGGGTAAGTCGGGGCAGGCGCCGAGTATGCCGCCGCTGAAGTCGTTGGGGCGGTGGAAGTCGCTGCCTGCACTGGCGAGAAAGTCGAAGCGGTCGGCAAGCAGGGCATAGTTGAGGCGGTCGTTTTTACAGCAGTTGCCGCTGTGCACTTCAATCCCTGCGCCGCCGAGATTTTTAAATTCTTGGAACAGGTTTCGTTTGGCGGTGGCGGATAATTCATAGCGCATTGGGTGGGCGATAATGGCCATGCCGCCCGCGCCTGTAATCGCGGCTACGCAGTCTTCCAGTGTGGCCCATTCATGTCTGACGGAACAGGATTTACCGTCGCCCAGATATTTGGTAAATGCCTGCTGTTTGTTTTTAACATGGCCTTCGCGGATGAGGAATTCGGCAATGTGGGTGCGGCTGGCCATTTCTTTGTTGGCGGCCAATGCCAGCGCGCCTTCATACGCGCCTGTTATGCCTTTTTTCTCCAGTTTTGCCGCGATGGCTTCCAATCGTTTCAGACGGCCTTTACGGACTTCGGCAAGCAGGTTTTGCAGGGTTTCGTTGTGTTCGTCAAAGTCCAAACCGACAACGTGGATGGTGCGGCCGCGCCAAGTGACGGATATTTCCACGCCGTTGACGAAGGGGAGGCCGAGGGTATCGGCTTCGGCGCGAGCTTCGGCCAGTCCGCCGGTGTGGTCGTGGTCGGTCAGAGCGAGCAGGGTGCAACCGTTTTGACGGGCGAGTCGGACGACTTCGGTTGGGGAGAGCATGCCGTCTGAAACGGTCGAATGGCAGTGTAAATCAATCATGGTTTTGCTTTGAATTTTCTCAAAAAAGGCCGTCTGAACGTTTCAGACGGCCTTGCTTTAGAACATTAGAACAGAGAGTCCAGTTGTTGTTTGTTATTGTTGCCGGTATTGCTTGGCAGAACTGGGGTTTCGTCTGATTCTTCACGGGCTGGCGCATTGCCGCTCTCGGT
>NZ_JBQCVF010000578.1:0-975 GCF_051962515.1 Neisseria sp. P0009.S007
GTTAATCAACCATCAATTAAGACTGCAACAATTAAAATGACACAATCGACAAATGGCACATTATTGAAAAATACAAATGCGCAAATCTTGTTTAAAAAAAGCCTCAGACCGTCTGAAAGATGGTTTTCAGACGGCCTGAGGCTTGTTATTTATAAAGTCAGGTTGATGAATGTTGTCCAAGCAACTGCGCCAACACTCGGGCAAAGCGTTCCGTCGTGCCTTCGCTGGTGTGCAAATACAGGGCAGGCTCGATGAGTTCCAACTCATTGAGCAGGAATGTGTCGCCGACCAATGTGCCGTCCACGCGGGCGTAAACCGGCATTTGCGGCAAAGTGGCCAGTACGTCTTGCGCGGCACTGATGGCAAACTCGGGCGGCTCAATACCAAACACCGACACGCCATAGGCCGAGTTGGCGCGCCATTCGCCTTGGGGCGGCTGACGGCGCACGGCATGGCTGAATATGCCGTTGAAAAACACCAGCGAGGTTTCGCCCGCCGTTTCGATTTCACGGATATACGGTTGAACAATCATGCCTTGCGGATAATCCGCCATGTTCACGTCCAATGCGTCCGCACAAACTTTGACCACGCCTTTGCCGCTCTGCCCGAATGCAGGCTTGATGACCGCTTCCGTCCAACCTTGTTGGTTCAGTATGTCCGCCAATTCGGCTTTTTGCGGCGGAACAAATACGCTGGGAATCACTTGCGAGCCACGCGCCGCCAAATCGCACAAATAAGTCTTTTCCATATTCCAAGCCATCAGCTCGGGCGGATTGATAAAATGCTGCCCCGCCTGCTCGGCTTGCTCCAGCCATTGGCGGAAGGCTTCAGGTTCGGCGGCATAATCCCATGCGCACAAAGGCAGTAAAAACGTCGCAGACGGATGGTTTTGCCACGTATCAAATACGGTTTTCACGCCCATGCTTTCCAAGCATGCCGCCAATGTTTTCAGGTTGTCCGATGGTTCGGGATAAG
>NZ_JBQCVF010000579.1:0-975 GCF_051962515.1 Neisseria sp. P0009.S007
TGGGCATGGCAAAAGGCAGGGGATTTTACCGTTGCGCCGATGTTGCCTGCCAATAGCGCATTATTACGCTCCCTATCCATTCCGCGCCAGCTTCAAGGCCGTCTGAAAAGCGGCTTGAGCGGCCAAAACAGCATGGGCGAATATCATGTTGTGCCGTATATGTCGGCTCAGCATCAAACCGTATCTGCCGTATTGTTGGAATTTGCCGATTGGCAACAAGGCAAGCCGATAGAATCGCCCAATGTGTGGCCAATCATTGAAAATGTCGAACAATGGCAGCAGGTGCAAAATGCCGATGCCGTCGTATGGAAAGTAGCGAATGAAGCGGCAGCCAAGCAAGTTGTCGATATTTTGGCGCAAGGCGTGGCGATGCCGCTGATTGCAGCTGCTCCGGAAAGTATGGTTTCCATTTATCGCGAACAGTGGCGGAGCATGGGTGCGCATGCCGTTTTGACCGATAATGACATTGAGGCCGTCTGAAATGAGTAAAAATCAAAAACTATTGATTGCCGCTGTTTTACTGATTGTGTTTGCGGCGGCCAAACTGCTGCTCTTGGATTGGTGGCAGCGGCAACAGATAAAAGCAAATGTAGTTGAATGTAGTCTGACGCAAGGCTGCGTCCTGCCTGACGGTTCAAAAGTGCGTGTGACCTCTATCAATACACACGAGCCGTTTGATATTGTGGTGGAGAATGTGCCGAAGAATACGGGTGCGGTCAGTATCAGTTTCAGTATGAAAAACATGGACATGGGCTTCAACCGCTATAACCTGACGCAACAATCGCCGCAAAGTTGGCAGGCTGCGCAAATCCGCTTACCGTTTTGCGTCGAAGGCCGCCATGATTACACTGCCGACATTACCATTGGCAAACAGACTTTTCAGACGGCATTTAGTGCAGAGTAGTCATCATGCAAAGGCCGTCTGAAAATTTAAAGGCTAAAATATTAAAATTTTTCAGAAGGTATATTTAAAAG
>NZ_JBQCVF010000580.1:0-975 GCF_051962515.1 Neisseria sp. P0009.S007
GCAAAGCCCGCCATCGCCTTTTTGATGTCCATGTCGGGGAAGCCGAGTACGACGGCGAGAATCGGCACCATCAATGCGGTTACCGTAATGTGGACGGCTTCGGTAAACCAAAGCGCGGCAACGAAAATCAACAGCGCGATGCCTTTGTTGGCGTCGGGGCTGTAGGGAAGGATGTAATAAATGCCGAAGCAGACAACAGCAGAGATAATGGTCGTCAGCAGTCCTTTAAAATCGGTAATCGGCTTCTGCGCACTGAGAAGCTCGACGTTCTCAGGATGCTGAGTCTTATCCTTGGCGTTTAAGTCCATGATGTATTCCTCTGAAACATGATTGGTTTTTCTTTTCAGCCGTACGTTCAGACGGCCTAATAGACGACAGTATATTTGTAATTTAATGTAGTGTAAACAAATTGTAAATTATTTTTTAAAAATGAAATGAAAACCGGATAAGCAGCAAGAAAACTGCTTATCCGGCGGAATGAAGACCCATCGTGGGTTAATAAGCATCAGGACAAATCGGTAAAACTGCCAAAATTACGGCCGGGTCAGTAATACCATCCTGATTTATATGGATTTAAACATTTTGCGTCAGATTGTCTTGTTCTTTAAACAACAAACCGCAAACGGCCAAACCTGCCGCCGCCAGCAAGGCTCCGGCAATGCCGATATTGGAAAGGCCGAACCAGACGGTTACATAATGTCCCAAAAGCGCACCGCCGCCGATGCCGACATTGTACAAACCTGAATAAATCGAGTTGGCCACATCTGTTGCATCCGAGGCGAATGCCAAGACCTTCGATACCATGCCCAAGCTGACGATGACGATGGCCACGCCCCAAATAAACACCAGCACGTACACCGCATAAGGGAAAGAGGCAAACGGCAGAAGCAGCAGAGCGGAGAGCAGGATGACCGCCACCGCGCCAAGCATAAACAGGCGTTGCGATTTGGCAAACCATTTGCCAAACAGATAAGA
>NZ_JBQCVF010000581.1:0-972 GCF_051962515.1 Neisseria sp. P0009.S007
GAAGAGCTCTATGAAAACGTATGCAACAAACACCTGCGCCACGTTAATACCAGCTCCGATTCTGAAGTCCTACTCAATGTATTCGCACACGAATTACGCCGCAAAGTCTCTAAAAATACAGTTTCTTACCAACTCACTATCGACAATATTTTCAACGCCGTTTCTGAAGTGCACCGTTTGGTGCGCGGCGCATACGGCGTAGTAGCCATGATTGCAGGATACGGCATGCTGGCTTTCCGGGATCCTTTCGGTATCCGTCCGTTGGTTTTGGGTTCGCAAATTGACGAATCCGGCAAAAAATCTTATGCCGTTGCCTCCGAATCCGTTGCCTTTAATGCACTTGCCTATGATTTGGAACGCGATATCCAGCCGGGAGAAGCCGTATTTATTGGTTTTGATGGCACGATTATTTCCCGTCAATGCAGCGATAAAGCCAAATTAAGCCCTTGTCTTTTTGAATATGTTTATTTTGCCCGCCCGGACTCCGTCATCGATGGCGTTTCCGTTTATCAGTCCCGTATGGATATGGGCGTATCTTTGGCAGAAAAAATCAAACGCGAGCTGCCTGTCGATGATATCGATGTCGTGATGCCGATTCCCGATACCAGCCGACCCAGCGCGATGGAGCTTGCCGTCCATCTCGAAAAACCTTACCGCGAAGGTCTGATTAAAAACCGCTACATCGGCCGCACCTTTATTATGCCCGGCCAAGCAACACGCAAAAAATCAGTGCGCCAAAAACTCAGCCCGATGGAAACCGAGTTTAACGGCAAAAGCGTTTTGTTGGTGGATGATTCCATCGTGCGCGGTACGACCAGCCGTGAAATCGTTGAAATGGTACGCGCGGCAGGCGCACGCAAAGTTTACATTGCGTCTGCTGCTCCCGAAGTGCGCTATCCGAATGTGTACGGTATCGATATGCCGACCCGTGAAGAACTGATTGCAAACGGCCGCAGCGCAGCAGAAATCGCA
>NZ_JBQCVF010000582.1:0-972 GCF_051962515.1 Neisseria sp. P0009.S007
GGATACGCCGTGCTATACCGTTTACAGAAAGTCGTCCGCCACATCGCCCAAACCGAAGTCATGCCACGTTTTCTGAACACGCCGTCACGACGCAAAGAAGACGGCTCGGTTTTGAGTGAAGCAGATTTGGCCGCACAAACCGCTTTTGCCGCCGCCCTGCCCTTATTGGAGGATTGTCCGATGTTGGGCGAGGAGATGAGCGCTCAGGAGCAAACCCGTTTGTGGAACGAACATTCAGACGGCCTGTGGATTGTCGACCCTATCGACGGCACAAACAACTTCGTCAACGGTTTGCCGCATTTTGCCGTATCCGTCGCACTGGTTAAAAACGGCCACGCCGAATTGGGCGTGATTTACAATCCAGTCAGCGGCGAATGTTTCTACGCCGAACGCGGCAAAGGCGCATTCCTCAACGGTACGCCGCTGCCGCTGCGTTCGGAAAACAAAAAACTCAACGAATCCATTGCCGGCGTGGAAATCAAATACCTGCGTTCGGGTAAACTCGCCAGCCGCATGAATACCCTTGCCCCATTCGGCACGATACGCAGCATGGGCAGCAGCACGCTCGACTGGTGCTACCTCGCCAGCGGCCGCTACGATATTTACATCCACGGCGGACAAAAGCTGTGGGACTACGCTGCCGGCGCATTGATTTTTGAAGAAGCCGGCGGCTGTCTGACCACTTTGGAGGGCGACGATTTTTGGAGCGGCGAACATGTATTCAAGCGTTCCGTCATCGCCGCATTGCAACCCGAGCTGTTTCAACAATGGGTGAAATGGATTCGAGAAAATCAGTAAAAATACCGTTTATCTTCAAAAAATCACGATTATCTTGCAACTTATTGAAATTATTTCACTTCTTAACAGCATTTAATACTAAAAACGGTAGAATATTAATCGCTGACACAACACCGCTCTTTCATCCCTTTTGGGCGGTGCAGCAAGTAAGACGTTTTCCCGCAATGTATTGGC
>NZ_JBQCVF010000583.1:0-970 GCF_051962515.1 Neisseria sp. P0009.S007
AAAAACGAGATTATTATGGAAAACAACCGTCTTGACCCCACAGCCCTCGAGGAAGAAGACCTGAATTGGGAAAAACGTTTGGAAAGATTGCGTCAGGCACGACAATTCAATACCGCGCCGACCCATGCGCCATTAGTCAAAAAATCGGAAGAGGCTGTCGATGTTGCGCCCAAAACCGCGTCTAAAAAAGAATATAAATTAGATGCGGATAATCGTGAAAAAGTATTGGAAGAATATTTGTACCGCTGGCAATTGGAACACAATACTGCCCTTGCAGACGATGGCGAAGCAGTGGAAACCGATGCAATGGTGGTTTTGCAGGATAACTGGTTGAGCGCGCAATCGGCATTGCAGGCCGCGGCTTCAGAGCGTCATATCGAATCAACGCACACTGTCAGACTGAATCCGAAATCAGGTGCCGTAGATTTTGATGCGCCTGAAGTGGAAGAAACTGAAAAAACGGAAAATGATGATGCGGAAGCGGCTGAAGAGGCGGTTTCAGACGGCATTGAACAAGAACCGGCCATCAATGTCCATATCAATGTATTGAACCCTCAAGCAATTGGCCGTCGGCAAGTATTCTGCGTTTCTGAAAAAGATTTGACCGAGCGTCTGATTAAGCGTTTGCGTCCCCATGTGGCTGATGCGGTCAACGGCATGATTCGGATTGCCGTGCAAAAACAAATGGCCTTGTTCACTTACCAGTTGCAGCAAATGCTGAACGAGCAGGCGCCGGGCTTGGTGGAGGATGTATTGGAACACAACGTCAAACGTATTTTGGACGATATGAAAACTGAAATGAAATACCGCCGTTGAGTATCCGGGCCGTCTGAAAAGTTTCAGACGGCCTTCGGAGTAAAATTCCCTTAAAATTTTACGAAGCGTGTATAATAGCGGCTCACGTTTTCGTGATAAATATCCTTTCTAAATAGTTGATATGCCCGATGCAGAATCGGGCATTTTTTTTGAG
>NZ_JBQCVF010000584.1:0-968 GCF_051962515.1 Neisseria sp. P0009.S007
CCTTCTTCGTAAATGTCGCCGGTACGCAAGCCTTGTTGCAGTACTTTTTGTACGGCGTTTTCAACTTGTTGCGCGCGTGCTTCGTCGTTCAGGCTGTAACGCAGTAACATGGCGAGAGACAATACGGTCGCCAGCGGATTGGCTTTATTTTGACCGGCAATGTCAGGAGCAGAGCCGTGAGACGGTTCGTACAGGCCTTTGCCGTTTTCGTCCAAAGAAGCGGAAGGCAGCATACCGATGGAGCCGGTCAGCATGGAGGCTTCGTCAGAGAGGATGTCGCCGAAGATGTTGCCGGTGGCAATCACGTCAAATTGTTTGGGCGCACGTACCAACTGCATGGCGGCATTGTCCACGTACATATGGGAAAGCTCGACGTCAGGGTATTGTTTACCGATTTCCTCAAAGACTTCGCGCCACAGTTCGGTGGTTTCCAAAACGTTGGCTTTGCCTACGGAGCAGACTTTTTTGCTGCGTTTTTGGGCGGATTGGAAGGCAACGTGGGCAATACGGCGGATTTCGCTTTCGCTGTATTTCATGGTGTTGTAACCTTCGCGTTCGCCGTTTTCTAAAACACGGATGCCACGCGGCTCGCCAAAGTAAATATCGCCGGTCAGTTCGCGTACGATAAGGATGTCGAGGCCGGCTACGATTTCCGGTTTCAGAGTGGAAGCATTGGCCAGCTCTTTATACAAAATGGCAGGGCGCAGGTTGGCAAACAGATTCAAGTCTTTACGGATGGCCAACAAGCCGCGTTCAGGGCGCAGCGGACGGTCGAGATTGTCGTATTGAGGAGAACCGACTGCACCAAGCAGAACCGCATCAGCTTTACGGCAAAGGTTTTGCGTGAATTCTGGATAAGGATGGCCGTATTCGTCATAGGCTTCGCCGCCTAAAGGTGCGTATTCGTAGCTGACATCCAAACCTTGTTCGATAAGTTTGTCGAGTACACGGACGGTTTCTGCAACGAT
>NZ_JBQCVF010000585.1:0-967 GCF_051962515.1 Neisseria sp. P0009.S007
CTCCGTCTTTCCAAACCATGGTTTTTCCGTGGGTATTGGCGCATGAACGGATGAGCCATCCTTGGTCTGCGCCGCTGTCGTAAAACAGGACGGTACGATAGTTGTCCGGGTGGATATTAGGTTTCATTTCTTTCTCCAGTAAATGTTATGGTATAACATTATACTCCTAGAAAAAGAGCAGGCAAGTATTTTTTGTTTTTCTTTATCACGGGATTGTGGCATTTTGATAAAATATGCGGTTTCAGGCGGCCTTTTTTATGAGGCCGTCTGAAACATTTTGTTTTCTGATGATAGGAATATGATGTATCTGCATAAGGGTTTCAGATTGGGCGGTGCGGTAAGCAAGGTGATGCCGATTGTCCATGTATTGTCCAAGCTGGGGCTGTTGTTTTCATTGCTGTTGGCCGTGCCGACACTGATGTCGTATTTTTATCACGACAGCGCGTTTCTCGTGTTTGCCTATACGGCTTTGACCGTATTGCTGGTGTCGTGCGTAACTTGGGTTCTGACGCTGCGTTTCAACCGTGAATTGCGGCCGCGTGACGGATTTACCCTGGTATTGATGCTGTGGCTGGCTTTTGCCGTCGTGGCGGCGATGCCGATTTATTTTTATATGCCGTCCATGAGTTTCACCGATGCGTTTTTTGAGGCGATGTCGGGACTGACGACAACGGGGGCAACAGTGATTTCCGGCTTGGATACGCTGGCGCCGTCGGTGAATTTTTGGCGGCACATGCTCAACTGGCTTGGCGGTATGGGTATTATCGTGCTGGCTGTGGCAATTTTGCCAATGTTGGGCGTTGGGGGGACGCAGCTCTTCAAAGCGGAAATTCCGGGTATGGATAAAGAAAGTAAGATGGCGCCCCGCATTTCGCAAGTGGCCAAACGGCTATGGTTTGCCTATGCGCTGACAACTGCTGCGGCTTTTGTATCCTTACATATTGCCGGTATGGGTTGGTTTGATGCC
>NZ_JBQCVF010000586.1:0-966 GCF_051962515.1 Neisseria sp. P0009.S007
TCTTTACCGCGCCTAACGGCATCTGTCAGGATATGAAACACGGCAAAGGCGTTTCCTACAAGCTGGTTACCAACTATATTGATTTTCCGGATTATCCTGCGCCTGAAAATATCTTGATTATTACTGCGCAAGGCAAATATGAGCAAGACGGCTTCATGTTGGATTCTACCGAGTCAAGGGTGACCAGTGCCAATAAAGAATTTGCCAGAAAATATGGTGAAGCCCTGAAATCTAAGAATGGCCCTGAGACCAGACAGGTAAACATGGCTAATGCAGCCAGTGCGGAAAAAGGCAGACTGTTGGCTGATTATGTATGTAGGTGATGAAATCAAAGGCCGTCTGAAATTCAGACGGCCTTTTTTTAATCATGAATGCATCTCTTGTTCAAACGACAGCAGAATCTGTTTCACTTCATCCACTTCTTTGACAGCGCGGATACGGTCGAACAATACCTGCGCCTGTTCAAACTCTTTTTTCATCATGCCCAGCCACTGTTTCAAACGGGCAACCGGATATTTGTTGTTGGCTTCTTTGGCAAGGCACAAGTCGAAGAATTGGACTATCCATGAGGAGACTTCGGCAAAGTCGGTGTCTTTCACTGTTTCGCCGTTTTCATATTGTTTGATTTGCCGAGCCAAGTCGGGACGGATAACCGCGCCGCGCCCGAGCATCACGCTGTCGCAGCCGCTGACGGTTTTAATATCGAGATAGTCTTGAAGGCTGAACACATCGCCGTTGGCGGTAACAGGAATACTGGCCGCATCGCGGATTTTGCGCACCCATTCCCAATGTGCCGGCGGTTCGTAGCCTTCGACTTTGGTGCGTGCATGGACGGTTAACGCGCATGCGCCGCCGTTTTCAATAGCGGAAGCGCATTCCAATGCCAGACTTTTGTCTTCATAACCGAGCCGCATCTTGGCAGTTAGCGGAATGTGTTGTGGCAGGCGTTGGCGCAGGGTGTGGACG
>NZ_JBQCVF010000587.1:0-962 GCF_051962515.1 Neisseria sp. P0009.S007
GCAATGCGTTTTTCAAAAGCGGCAGTAGTCGGATTGGCTGTACGGGTATAGGTAAAGCCTTTAATTTTTTTGGAAAACAAATCTGCCGCATGTTGCGCGCTTTCCCACATGAAGCTGCTGGTCAAAAACAGCGCCTGATTGTGTTCGCGATATTCGGTCTGCTCTTTGCCGCCCCGGATGGCCAGCGTTTGCGGATGAAGTTTTTTGTTCATTTATTCTCCAATCTACTGTGTATTCCAATGGACGGAACAATATTTTTCCGTCTGTTTAACTTGTTAACATTTTGCGCCGATTTCTACCATCTTTCAAGCCGAAGGCCGTGTTTCAGGCCGTCTGAAAAAAACAGGAAAACCGTTTTTACTGATAAAGGCGGCCGTCGTGTTTCAACCAGCCGTCAGTATGCCGGCCTGACGGGTCATGGTGCGTCCAATGGATAACGCCGCCCTGCTCCGACCATTCGTATTCTCCGTAAAACGCTACTTTATCGCCTTTTTTCAAGCCTTTAATCTTATCGGCAAGGTCGATATTATGTGCCACCAAAAGCGTCTGACCGCTGGAGAGCTTCAAGATAAAGCGTTGGTGGCGCGTGCCTTTGTTGTCATCCGGCAGGGTTTTCCATACCGTGCCCTCGCCCTCAACCTGAATATCGCTTTGCTCGTTTTCAAACGCCTGTTTCAAAACCGCTTCTGCCGATTGTTTGCCCGAACCGGTTTGCTGTTGAGCCGTATCGGCGTTTTCTCCGCCCGCATTGTTTTGTTTTTGAACGGCTTCTATTTTCTGCTGATGCTGCGATTGTAGCGGCTGCTTGTTTTGCATTTTTTGATAGGCAAATACGGCAACCAAAGCAATCAGCAATACAATGATTTTGTTTTTATTCATAACAATCTCAAAAAAAATGCCCGATTCTGCATCGGGCATATCAACTATTTAGAAAGGATATTTATCACGAAAACGTGAGCCGC
>NZ_JBQCVF010000588.1:0-962 GCF_051962515.1 Neisseria sp. P0009.S007
CAGTTACTGCCCCACAAAGACACCAGCGAAACGCCCAAAATCTGTTCGGCGGCCTTGTTAAAGGTTTTCAGACGGCCATTGGCATCCAAAGTAATCACGCCTGTAGTCAAACTTTCCAACACGCATTCCAAATAATGGCGTGCTGCTTCTTCGCGCAAACGGTTGCGCTCGTCTGCCTCTTTGGCAATCGCTAATTGCTCGGTCATGTGGTTGAATAACTGGGTCAAACGGCCGAACTCGTCATTGCGAAATACCGGCCGAGTCTGGCTGAAGTCACCCTGAGCCACCGCCCGCGCACCCTCTGCCAGCGACAATACCGGTGCCACAAAACGGCGGGCAAAATACAAAGCCATCACCAGCGCCAAAAAGATGGCCAATAATGTCGCGACCAACAGCGTGGACAGGAAAAAGGTTTGCAGGCCTTTTTTGGTATAACTCAGTTCGGCATATTTGGCTCGGGCTGCTTCAATCAGCGTCGCGTCTTGGGCAACATCTTTCGGAATCGGCTGCCGAAAAAACAACGCATAATCCTGATTTTTATGCGGACCGATCAGCATCCAGCCTTGAGCATACAGCACGCCGCCGATGTTTTCCAAGCTGCGCACCGAGCCGGTCTGCTCCAGTTGCTCCCATCCTTCTTTGTTAAGCTCAGGTTGATTTAGTTTCAAGGGATTGATGCTTTTCTCGGCTTTATGGGTAGTCGCGTTATAAAGCGCCAGCTGGGCAAAGTCGGCAGTAAGCGCGGATTTTGCCAGCGCTTGCCCTAAGTTGCCGTCCAGCGAAGCGGCGCTGATTAAGTCGATCTGCACCGGCGTGGCGTTGCTGACAGCGTTGTCTACCGCCAAGTTCAGCGCGGATTTGCTCAAGTTTAAGCTGCGCTCTAGAGCCTCATGGGTATCGTTGCCAAACCAAGAATTAATCGTACCGTTAATAAACTGGGCGGAAATACCGAACAAAAACAC
>NZ_JBQCVF010000589.1:0-962 GCF_051962515.1 Neisseria sp. P0009.S007
CAGTTACTGCCCCACAAAGACACCAGCGAAACGCCCAAAATCTGTTCGGCGGCCTTGTTAAAGGTTTTCAGACGGCCGTCGGCATCCAAAGTAATCACGCCTGTGGTCAAACTTTCCAACACGCATTCCAAATAATGGCGGGCGGCTTCTTCGCGTAAACGGTTGCGCTCGTCCGCCTCTTTGGCAATCGATAATTGCTCGGTCATGTGGTTGAACAACTGGGTCAAACGGCCGAACTCGTCATTGCGGAATACCGGCCGGGTCTGGCTGAAGTCGCCCTGAGCCACCGCCCGCGCACCCTCTGCCAACGACAACACCGGTGCCACAAAACGGCGGGCAAAATACAAAGCCATCACCAACGCCAAAAAGATGGCCAACAATGTCGCGACCAACAGCGTGGACAAGAAAAAGGTTTGCAGGCCTTTTTTGGTATAACTCAGCTCAGCATATTTAGCGCGGGCCGCTTCAATCAGCGTCGCATCTTGGGCAACATCTTTCGGAATCGGCTGACGGAAAAACAATGCATAATCCTGATTTTTATGCGTACCGATCAGCATCCAACCCTGAGCATACAGCATGCCGCCGATGTTTTCCAAGCTGCGCACCGAGCCGGTCTGCTCCAGCTGCTCCCATCCTTCTTTGTTAAGCTCGGGTTGATTTAGTTTCAGGGGATTGATGCTTTTCTCAGCTTTATGGGTAGTCGCGTTATAAAGCGCCAGCTGGGCAAAGTCGGCAGTAAGCGCCGATTTTGCCAGCGTCTGCCCTAAATTGCCGTCCAGTGAAGCGGCGCTGATTAAGTCGATCTGCACCGGTGTGGCGTTGCTGACAGCGTTGTCCACCGCCAAGTTCAGCGCGGATTTGCTCAAGTTTAAGCTGCGCTCCAATGCCTCATGGGTATCGTTGCCAAACCAAGAATTAATCGTACCGTTAATAAACTGGGCGGAAATACCGAACAAAAACAC
>NZ_JBQCVF010000590.1:0-961 GCF_051962515.1 Neisseria sp. P0009.S007
CTTCCAGTCGGTCGCTGAGTTGTTGTAGTTTTTCTAAGATAGACGGCTTCATAAATTTTCCAAAATACGGATGCCGTCGAGTGGTCTGCAACGGCGAAATAAGGCGTTATTATAATGGGTTTGAATGGAAATTCAAAAAGATATGATGGATTGGAAAGGCCGTCTGAAACCTGTTTTGAAGTTTCAGACGGCCTTTTTTCATATGTGCTTATTTAGGCGCAGCCAAGATGCCTGTTTGGTTCAGCAGGAACAAAACGGTAAAGCCGGTCAAATAAATCAAACCGATAATGGCGAGGAAGTTCATGCCCATGGTCAGTTTGTGGCGTTTGTCACCTTTGACGAGGCGGTAGTTCAACCATGCGAACACGGGGGCGGCAACGAAAGCAGTAATCATGGCGAATTTGAGCAGCTCGGCCATTGCGCTGTTGAACCAGAAAATCACGGCCAAGCCTGAACCTGCAACCCAGATGTTCCATGCAAACAATTCGGCATTGCCGGTTTTGTCTTTGCCGCGCAGCAGGCGTACCGGTTCGGCAATCGCGCGGGCGTAGCCGTCCACTACGGTAATCGTCGTGCCGTACATGCAGGCAAAGGCGATAAATGCCACCAGCGGACGCGACCAGTCGCCGATGGTCACGGCGTACATATTAATCAGTTGGCCGACATATTTGCCGCCCGCCATTTGCACTTCTTCGCCGTTGCCGTATTGGACATATGCACCCAAGGCGAGGAAGACGACCGCCAAAATCGCGCTGGTGATGTAGCCGACGTTGAAGTCGAAAATACCGTCGCGGTAGCTGGAAGGATTGATGCGTTGTTTTTCGGTTACCCACAAAGAGTTGATGGCGGAAATTTCAATCGGCGCAGGCATCCAGCCCATCAGCGCGATGAGGAAGCCCAAGCCTGCCAGTGTCCACGGGGTAGGCTCGATAAAGTCGGGTTTCATCTGCATGCCGCGAGA
>NZ_JBQCVF010000591.1:0-960 GCF_051962515.1 Neisseria sp. P0009.S007
GGGCAATGATTAACGGCGAAGATGCCGAATTAATCGGACAAACCGTCAACACCCAGCCCATCATGCTGGCTGCCGGCATTGCCACCTACCGCGCCTACTTGGAAGCCGGCGGTAAAATCCCTACCGTCGTTGCAGGCCACAGCCTCGGCGAATACACCGCCCTCGTCGCTGCCGGTGCATTGGATTTCGCAGACGCGGTCAAACTCGTCCGCCTGCGCGCCGAACTCATGCAATCTGCCGTACCGCAAGGCGTAGGCGCAATGGCCGCTATTTTGGGTTTGGAAGACGAACAAGTGAAAGCCATTTGTGCCGAAGCTGCACAAGGCGAAGTCGTTGAAGCCGTCAACTTCAACTCCCCAGGCCAAGTCGTGATTGCCGGCAATACAGTCGCAGTCGAACGCGCCATGGCTGCCGCCAAAGAAGCCGGAGCCAAACGCGCCCTGCCGCTGCCCGTTTCTGTTCCCTCTCACTGCAGCCTCATGAAGCCTGCAGCGGAAAAACTTGCCGAAGCATTGAAAGACATCACCATCAAACAACCGCAAATCCGCGTCATCCATAACGCCGATGTTGCCTCTTACGATGATGCCGACAAAATCAAAGATGCCTTGGTACGCCAACTGTACAGCCCGGTGCGCTGGACAGAAACCGTCAACGCGCTTGTTTCCGAAGGCATCACCGAATCCGCCGAATGCGGCCCCGGCAAAGTCCTCGCAGGCCTCGCCAAACGCATCAACAAAGAAGCCGCGTGCAGCGCATTGACCAATGCCGACCAAGTGACTGCATTTATCGAAGCCCACTAAAATGTTTTCAGACGGCCTATCCTGTCAGGCAAGGCCGTCTGAAAAATCAGCCCACTCCAATCCGAATACATTATGAAAAAAACCATTATTCTTGCCGTTCCCTACATGTACGGACTGGATCAATGTATCGAAAAAAATCTGCGTTTTCTTGGTTTTGATG
>NZ_JBQCVF010000592.1:0-960 GCF_051962515.1 Neisseria sp. P0009.S007
GGTTTCTTATTTTTGAGCCGATTTGATTTTGCAGAATTGGTATGGGTTTTAAATACAATATTTTTGCCAGCTTTTTTAAACAACATCAGGCCGTCTGAAATCGGGTTTTCAGATGGCCTGAGTTAATGAAACGGTTTATTTTTGCCAATAGGTTTTGACGTTGACGAACTCGTACAGTCCGAATTCGGATAGCTCCCGTCCGTAGCCTGAAGCTTTGACGCCGCCAAAGGGGAGGCGCAAGTCACTGCTGGTGTGGCGGTTGATAAAGACAGAGCCTGCTTGGATTTTTTCGGTGTATTGCCATGCGTTTGCCGTGTCGGCTGTGTAGATACAGGCGCCGAGGCCAAAAGGTGTGTCATTGGCAAGCGCAACGGCGTGATCTGGATTGTCGGCGCGTAAGATCATGGCGACTGGGCCGAAGACTTCTTCGTGCCAAACGCGGCAGTTTGGGTTGATTTGATCCAATACCGTGGCAGGGTAAAACCAGCTTTCTCCCTCAGGGATATAGCCGCCGCTCAAGCATTGCGCGCCATGTGCAACCGCATCTTGAACCTGCTCGTGTACGGATTGACGCAGGTCTTCGCGGTGAAGCGGGGCAAGGGTGGTGTTCGGGTCTTTGGGATTGCCGGTTTGCAGTTTGGCGCACTCGGCAAGGAAGAGCGGAATAAATTGTTCGGCAATATCTTGGGTAACAACGATGCGTTTGGCGGCATTGCAGGATTGTCCGGCATCGCGAAAGCGCGAATAGCAGGCATCGATGGCTGCGCGTTGCATATCGGCATCGGGCAGGATGATAAACGGATTGCTGCCGCCTAGTTCAAGGACGGTTTTTTTCAGATGTTTGCCTGCGTGGGCGGCCAGCAGGCGGCCGGTATGGGTTGAACCGGTAAATGCCATGGCATCGGTATCTTCAATGGCTTGAAGCGTGTCTTCATGGCTTAACCATGCGCCGATAAGCGG
>NZ_JBQCVF010000593.1:0-959 GCF_051962515.1 Neisseria sp. P0009.S007
GAAGTGGTGGCTGATGACTATATGCGCCTGCGCTTAGGCTGGACAGTGGCGCAGGCGGTTTTGACCTGTGTCTTGGTCACGGCTTTGGGCGTACCTGCGGCGTGGGTGCTGGCGCGGATGGACTTTGCCGGACGGCGCACGGTTTTGCGCCTACTGATGCTACCTTTCGTGATGCCGACTTTGGTCGCGGGCATGGGCGTGCTGGCCTTGTTTGGCGCACACGGCATGCTGGCTTCAGGTTGGCAGGACACGCCGTGGCTGCTGATTTACGGCAACGTGTTTTTCAACCTGCCGGTTTTGGTGCGCTCGGCGTATCAGGGATTTGTGCGTGTGCCACAGGCGCGGTTGCTGTCGGCGCAATCTTTGGGCGCGGACGCGTGGCGGCGGTTTGTCTGGGTCGAATGGCCGGTAGTTCGTGCGTGGGTTGCCGGTGGCGCGTGTCTGGTGTTTTTATATTGTTTTTCAGGCTTCGGGCTGGCCTTGCTGCTCGGCGGCGAACGTTTTGCAACAGTGGAAGTGGAAATCTACCGGCTGGTGGCGTATGAGTTGGACATGGCGCGTGCGTCGGTGTTGGTGTGGCTGGTGCTGGCGGTTACGGCGGCGGCAGGCGGTTTGTATGCGTATTGGAGCAGGCGCGTGACTGTGGATAAGTCGGTCTCGCCTTTGCCTCCGCGTGCGCCGATATGGGCTTGGGAAAAATGGCTGACGGCAACGGTATTGGCCATGTTGGCAGTATGCTGCCTGCTGCCTTTGGCGGCGGTGTGGCTCAAGGCGGTATCGGCAGGCTCTTCGTGGGCAGTCTTGCTGGAAGCGCAAACGTGGGCGGCGGTGTGGAATACCGTCCGTTTCTCTGCGGCAGCGGTGGCGGCGGCAACGGTTTTAGGCGTGCTGTATGCGGCGGCGGCACGGCAAATGGCGTGGTTGCGCGCGCTGATGTTTTTGCCGTTTATGGTGTCGCC
>NZ_JBQCVF010000594.1:0-958 GCF_051962515.1 Neisseria sp. P0009.S007
ACATTGAAAGACATCATGCCTCAAAACGTTTGCCGTTTCAGCTTCAATATCGCCGCATGGCAGGCCTCCTCCAGCAAAATCAGTACGCCGGAGCAATGGCAGGACTGGGCGCAGGGAAAACTCGATACCACCTCCCTGCCGGAGTGCAAACCCGCGCTCTCCTTTTTGCCGCCTATGCAACGCCGCCGCTTGGGTAAAGCGGCACGCTTGGTTTGTGATGCCGCATGGAATCTGGCTGACCAATATCCCGAAAGCGTACCGGTTTACGTTTCGCACGACGGCGAAAGCAACCGCAGCTTTGAATTATGGCAAGAGCTTTTGAACACGCATACCGTATCCCCGACCTCATTCGGCCTGTCCGTCCACAACGCAACGATTGGGCAATGGTCGATGTTGCGCAAAGACATGAGCGAACATACCGCGTTGGCCGTTGCCGCCGACTCCTTTGAAACCGCGTTGACCGAGGCATTCGCGCTTTTGCAAGACGGTGCACCGTCTGTTTTAGTAATTGTCGCCGATGATCCGTTATCCGAAGACTATCCCGTCTTGGCTACACGTGCACCGTTTGCCTATGCATTGGCACTGGTCATTACCAAAGGCGAAGACTATACCTTAAGCTTGGAAACCACAGCCGCAAGGCCGTCTGAAAATCCTAACGATACAACAGTCGAGCCCTATTGGAGCAGCTTGGAGTGGATACGCTTCCTGCTTTCAGACGGCCGACAACATACTCAACACTATATCGGTAGAAACTGGCACTGGCAGAAAAACGCATGAAGACTTTAGACTATTTCCGTCGCTTTTTTGCTACACTCTTCGGCTTCATCCTCTTCGGCGTTGCAGGCGTATTGTTCAAAATCGCACTTTTGCCCTATACGCTAAAATCGACCAAAGGCGACATCAAACGCCAACTTGAAGCAAGACGCATGATAGGCAAAGTTTGGCGTTTCTTCGTCGG
>NZ_JBQCVF010000595.1:0-958 GCF_051962515.1 Neisseria sp. P0009.S007
ACATTGAAAGACATCATGCCTCAAAACGTTTGCCGTTTCAGCTTCAATATCGCCGCATGGCAGGCCTCCTCCAGCAAGATCAGTACGCCGGAGCAATGGCAGGACTGGGCGCAGGGAAAACTCGATATCGCCTCCCTTCCGGAGTGCAAACCCGCGCTCTCCTTTTTGCCGCCTATGCAACGCCGCCGCTTGGGAAAAGCGGCGCGCTTGGTTTGTGATGCCGCATGGAATCTGGCCGACCAATATCCTGAAAGTGTACCGGTGTACGTTTCGCACGACGGCGAAAGCAACCGCAGCTTTGAATTGTGGCAAGAGCTTTTGAACACGCATACCGTATCGCCGACCTCATTCGGTCTGTCCGTTCACAACGCGACGATTGGGCAATGGTCGATGTTGCGCAAAGACATGAGCGAACATACCGCGTTGGCCGTTGCCGCCGATTCCTTTGAAACCGCGCTGACCGAGGCATTTGTGCTTTTGCAAGACGGCGCGCCATCCGTTTTAGTGATTGTCGCCGATGATCCGTTGTCTGAAGACTATCCCGTCTTGGCTACCCGTGCGCCGTTTGCCTATGCATTGGCACTGGTCATTACCAAAGGCGAAGACTATACCTTAAGTTTGGAAACCACATCCGAAAGGCCGTCTGAAAACCCTAACGATACAACAGTCGAGCCCTATTGGAGCAGCTTGGAGTGGGTACGCTTCCTGCTTTCAGACGGCCGACAACACACGCAACACTATGCCGGTAGAAACTGGCACTGGCAGAAAAACGCATGAAGACTTTAGACTATTTCCGTCGCTTTTTTGCCACACTCTTCGGCTTCATCCTCTTCGGCGTTGCAGGCGTATTGTTCAAAATCGCACTTTTGCCCTATACGCTCAAATCGACCAAAGGCGACATCAAACGCCAACTTGAAGCAAGACGCATGATAGGCAAAGTTTGGCGTTTCTTCGTCGG
>NZ_JBQCVF010000596.1:0-956 GCF_051962515.1 Neisseria sp. P0009.S007
AACCCTAACTTTGAAACCCGTACCATTCCAAAAGTCATCGGCGGCCATACCCCTGCTTGTTTGGAAGTCGGCCTGGCGCTGTACCAACCTGCCATCGATAAAGTTGTTCCAGTAAGCTCCACCAAAGCGGCAGAGCTGACCAAACTTTTGGAAAACATCCACCGCGCCGTAAACATCGGCTTGGTGAACGAGATGAAAATCGTTGCCGACAAAATGGGCATCGACATTCACGAAGTCATCAATGCCGCTGCAACCAAACCGTTCGGCTTCGTTGCTTATTACCCAGGCCCTGGCTTGGGCGGCCATTGTATCCCTATCGACCCGTTCTACCTGACTTGGAAAGCACGCGAATACGGCGTAAACACCCGTTTCATCGAATTGGCAGGTGAAGTGAACTCCCACATGCCCGACTACGTTATCGAAAAAGTCGGCCTGGCTTTGAATGATCACAACCGTTCTATCAAAGACAGCAAAATCTTGGTATTGGGTATCGCCTACAAGAAAAACGTGGACGATATGCGCGAAAGCCCGTCCGTGGAAGTTATGGACCGCCTGCACAAACTGGGCGCAGTGGTTTCCTACTCCGACCCGCACGTTCCGGAGTTCCCGCACATCCCCGGCCACCACTACTTCGACCTGAAGAGCGAAGCGCTGACCCCTGAAACTGTCGCCCAATACGATTGCGTGGTTCTAACCACCGATCACGACAAATTCGACTATGACATGATTACCGAACATGCCAAGCTGATTGTCGATACACGCGGCAAATTCCCAGTGAAAAATCCTAAAGTCATCAAAGCATAATCTTGATTCAGACGCATCCGGCTGCCTCCGGTTTCCCCGACCGGGACGGCGGCCGGTTTCCCAAGGCCATTTGTTTTTTTCAGACGGCCTTGGCAAACCGGCAACGGTAACAACGCATCTCTTACGAAAAACGCTCAGCTCGAACTTCTGGC
>NZ_JBQCVF010000597.1:0-956 GCF_051962515.1 Neisseria sp. P0009.S007
ATCCACGCCTGCGTCACGATAGCTCAAAGAAGTGCTCATTGGATTTCCTTATTCGGGTATGGGTAGATTGTCGGAGCGTATTTTATCTTAAATTAGAGGATTCAGGCTGAATTTTTTGGCATTATTGTCAACAATTTTTATTTTATCTTAAATAGCCGTCGCGCTTTCAGACGGCCTTTGCGAATCTGTTATACTGCTTATTGATTTTGAAAACCTTAAACATCAATTGGGAAATACCTTTTTATGTATCAAAAGAAAGCGCGCGGCGCAAAACCGTGGATTATTATGGCTTGCGTTATCGCAGCCTTTATTTGGCTTTTATATGCCTTAGGCGATGTTTTGACGCCGTTTATCGTGGCCGCCGTTTTGGCCTATGTTTTGAATCCCTTGGTCGAGTGGCTGCAATTGAAGCGTATCCGCCGCGCGCCGGCCTCCATGATTATTATGGCACTGGCTTTGCTGATATTGCTGTCGTTGGTGCTGATTATCGTACCTATGTTGTTGAACCAGTTTAACAATCTGGCTGAACGCCTGCCGCAAATCGTAGGCTTTGTTCAAAACAAACTGCTGCCGTGGCTCAACAGCGTCAGTGGGGATTATATTCAAATCGATCAAGAATCAATCATCGCATGGTTGCAGTCGCATACTGATGAGTTGAGCAATACGCTCAAAGAATGGATTCCGACCTTGATGCGTCAGAGCGGTAACGTCATCAGCGGTGTCAGCAATTTGGTGTTGCTGCCTTTGCTGCTGTATTACTTCTTGTTGGACTGGAAACGTTGGTCTTCCGGAATCAGCAAATTGGTTCCACGCCGTTTTATCGAGACCTACACGCGTATCAGCGGCAATATGGATGAAGTTTTGGGCGAGTTTCTGCGTGGCCAGCTGATGGTTATGATGATTATGGGCTTGGTCTATGGCTTGGGCTTGATGCTGGTCGGTTTGGATTCCGGCTT
>NZ_JBQCVF010000598.1:0-956 GCF_051962515.1 Neisseria sp. P0009.S007
AAAAGTAAAATTATGGCCGTGGGCACGGAAGCCAAAAAAATGCAGGGCCGTGCGCCGCGCAATATTGAAATCGTCCGTCCGATGAGGGACGGAGTGATTGCCGATTTTGTGATTACCGAGCGTATGCTGGGTATGTTGATTAAAAAAGCCACCGAAGGACGATCTTTGGTTCCACCCCGTGTGGTTATCTGTGTTCCGGGCGGCTCTACCCAAGTGGAACGTAAAGCGATTTTGGATTCTGCGTTTGCTGCCGGCGCGGCAAGCGTACATTTGATTGAAGAACCGATGGCTGCCGCTTTGGGCGCGGGCTTGCCGATTGAAGATGCGGCAGGTTCGATGATTGTCGATATTGGCGGCGGTACGACCGAAATCGGCATTCTTTCACTGGGAGGCATGGCCTATTCTGCTTCCGTCCGCGCAGCCGGCGATGAATTCGATAAAAGTATCATCCATTACCTGCGCCGCCATCGCGGTGTCTTAATTGGCGAAGCGACGGCAGAAGAATTGAAGAAACAAATCGGCTCTGCATCGGGCTTTGAAACAGAAACAGCCATGCGCATTAAAGGCCGCGATCTGGCCGAAGGTACGCCTAAATCCTTGGCGGTTACTTCAAATGAAATCCGTGAAGCATTGAGTGAAACGGTAAATCAAATCATCCGTGCCGTTCGTCTGGCTTTGGAACAGGCTCCGCCCGAATTGGCCGGCGACATCGCCGACCGCGGTATTATGCTGACAGGCGGTGGCGCGCTTCTGCACGGTATCGATACCGTCTTGGCCGATGCAACCGGCCTGCCCGTCGGTATTGCCGACCAGCCTCTAAATTGCGTCGCCTATGGTGCTGGTAAGGCTTTGGACTATATCGGCAAATGGGATACCGTGTTTACGGAAAACCCATAAGGTAGATGGTTATGGAACGCTCTTCTTTGCGCTTTGACGAGGCAAAAGGCCCTAAGCTG
>NZ_JBQCVF010000599.1:0-955 GCF_051962515.1 Neisseria sp. P0009.S007
AATCGGCGTGAACAATAAAAGGCGTATTGTAGCAGGGTTGGCAGCTAAAGGCCGTCTGAAAACCAAATGTAATGAGGTTGGATAAAGCAAATAAAACAGAAGGGGGCTTTCTTTCAGACGGCCATGTTAAAATATCGCCATTATTGAAAAGGATTAAATGATGGAAGCAACCGTCTATCTTGAAGACAACGAATACATCGCGTTGTGCGACTTATTGAAATTGGCCGGTCTTGCCGAAAGCGGCGGACAGGCAAAAGCGTTTATCGCCGAAGGGCTGGTGTTGCGTAATGGCGAAACTGAAACCCGTAAAACCGCCAAAATACGCGGCGGCGAAGTGATTGAGTTTGACGGTGCGCGCTTGGAAATCGCCGATGGATACGACCCTGAAGAATAAAGCCGAAGCCATCTTGGGCGAGCCATTGTTAGACGAACCCGTCCGCCCCGAGTCGTGGGAATGTTGCGGCAGCGAATGCGGCGATGCCTGTATCCAGACAATGTATTGGGTGGAAAAAGCACGCTATGACGCGCAACAGCGGAAATTGAAAGAAGCAGGGTGGGTAGATGGCGAAGATGAGGCAAAGGCCGTCTGAAAAAGGTTTAGTTGAATAAGACCATGCTTTTTAAGATTTTTCACTGATGCGTCGTTGTTTTTAGTTTGCGATAAGAAAATAAAAAAAACGCAATAAAAAAGGGTATGCGTATACATACCCTTTGAAAGTCAGATAGAAAACGGCATTATAGAAAAACAAATGACGGAATAAGATTTGCGGTTGGTCAATTCATCTTATTCCGCCTTGTTTTACAATCACTCAGGCGATACTTCGCCTGCAAGATTTTCGATTTCTTCGCGATGCGCGTCAAACCATGAACCGACCACTTGATTGACTTCGTCCATGCCTTGTTTTTTCAGGCTGGAGAACAGTTGAACGCTGATTTTTTGACGCTCAGTGTAGGG
>NZ_JBQCVF010000600.1:0-955 GCF_051962515.1 Neisseria sp. P0009.S007
GAGCCGAATATCGATTTGGAAACCGGTAAGTTCAACGGCGATCATGATGTGCCGGTGAATAAACTGTATGCCGAAGGCACTTTGTACAACAATATTAAAGCGCGTGTCGGTAAATTTGGCGCGTTCTCTTCATACGGTCGCGTATGGGATACTGAAGTAACCGGCGGTGAAATCTTCTTCGACAATAAAACCCTGCCTACCAAAATCTATGCAGGCCGCCGCACTGGCAATTTGAACGACAACGCATGGGGCATTGGCGGCCGCCGCAGACATTTTGCCGCGGTTCAAAGCGTGTTGCCTGTGAATGAGAATATCAACGTCGGCGCAACCGTCAGCTACATGAAAGACATCGATGTACGCGGTGCGAAGAAAAATGCAGTCTTCGGGGAAATTGGTACGGACATCAAATTTAATGACGATTGGCATTGGATGGCTGCAGTCAGCAAGTCCAATATCAAAGCCTATAATGATGCCGGCCAAAAAATCAAAAATGATGGCGTGTTCACTGAAGTGCGCTATAAATCAGCCGACTGGAACGTCCGCAATTCTTACGACGTATTCTTGAACTACCGCCGTGTCGGTTCGTTGTCCGGTGTCTCTTCCGTTGAGGATTACAGCAAAAACGTCCAAGGCGTGCAAATCGGTGCGACCTATATTCCTTGGAAAAACTGGAAACTTAAAGGCTTTTATTTGGCCGGCAAACAGGTTACGCCTACCGTCGGCACAGATAAGCAGGACGTAAACGTTATTCGTGGTCAGTTAGAATATAAATTTTAATCATCACAAATAAAAAACAGGCAGGATGTCCTGCCTGTTTTTGGTTTTCAGACGGCATGGATATAGGGCCGTCTGAAACAATGGATGAAACGCTTTACCAGCTATCGCGCTTCATACGGTCAAGCTGGCGGCGGTCGCGTTTGGTTGGGCGTCCGTCCGGATAAGCGGCACTGATGCG
>NZ_JBQCVF010000601.1:0-954 GCF_051962515.1 Neisseria sp. P0009.S007
AACCCTAACTTTGAAACCCGTACCATTCCAAAAGTCATCGGCGGCCATACCCCTGCTTGTTTGGAAGTCGGCCTGGCACTGTACCAACCCGCCATCGATAAAGTTGTTCCGGTAAGCTCCACCAAAGCGGCCGAGCTGACCAAACTTCTGGAAAACATCCACCGCGCCGTAAACATCGGTTTGGTGAACGAGATGAAAATTGTTGCCGACAAAATGGGCATCGACATTCACGAAGTCATCAATGCCGCCGCAACCAAACCGTTCGGCTTCGTTGCTTATTACCCAGGCCCTGGCTTGGGCGGCCACTGTATCCCTATCGACCCGTTCTACCTGACTTGGAAAGCCCGCGAATACGGCGTAAACACCCGCTTCATCGAGCTGGCAGGCGAAGTGAACTCCCACATGCCCGACTACGTTATCGAAAAAGTCGGCCTGGCTTTGAACGACCACAACCGTTCTATCAAAGACAGCAAAATCTTGGTATTGGGTATCGCCTACAAGAAAAATGTGGACGATATGCGTGAAAGCCCGTCTGTGGAAGTTATGGACCGCCTGCACAAACTGGGCGCAGTGGTTTCCTACTCTGACCCACACGTTCCAGAGTTCCCACATATCCCCGGCCACCACTACTTCGACCTGAAGAGCGAAGCGCTGACCCCTGAAACTGTCGCTCAATACGACTGCGTGGTTCTGACCACCGATCACGACAAATTCGACTATGACATGATCACCGAACATGCCAAGCTGATTGTCGATACTCGCGGCAAATTCCCAGTGAAAAATCCTAAAGTCATCAAAGCATAATCTTGCTTCAGACGCATCCGGCTACCACCGGTTTCCCCGACCGGGACGGCGGCCGGTTTCCCAAGGCCATTTGTTTTTCAGACGGCCTTGGCAAACCGGCAACGGTAACAACGCATCTCTTACGAAAAACGCTCAGCTCGAACTTCTGGC
>NZ_JBQCVF010000602.1:0-954 GCF_051962515.1 Neisseria sp. P0009.S007
CGAGAGCGATACGGTTTGAACTATCACACGGGTGTACCACGAAGAGAAAAAATCCCCCGCGCCGCATCGCTGTAAAAATAAATAATAGCTTTCAGGCAGCTTGTTTTGCGTATATTCGCGTATCGCCTGCAATTCATCGGTTGAAAGGGGATGTGCATTGAAATTTAGGTGATTTGCGTGAGATGCTTGGTTGTTTGTCAGCCAGTATTGAAGTTGTTGCAGGGCTTGCGGATAGGTCATGATGGGAGGGGGCTTTTTAAAATGGATTTTGTTGGGTATTGAACCAACAGGAAGAAACCAGTCTTTGAGCGATTATATTTGTTGTTTGGAATGAAACAAAGGTCGTCTGAAAACGTTAAATCGGTTTCAGACGACCTTTTTATTATATGGTAATTGAGCAAAATGTAGGTTGGGTTGCAAACCCAACATTTTGTGAAATTTAACAGTTTTGTTGGGTCTTGACCCAACCTACGCTTGCTACGCTTATTGGATTGTAATTACTCCCATAACTTTGCTCGTATTGCAGATTCTGTAGAGGAGTCAGGAAGTCGAGAGCTGTATGTAATTTCAACATGCAGATTTTTTTCCAGCTTCGCTAATAGTTGATCGTTAGTACAGTTAAAATTTTCAGTTAAATTACTTTTAACGTAAACTAACCCTATGCCATTATTACTTGTTAAAGGCAATCCAACTTTAGGATTTGAGTATGCAAAACAATTAATCTCTTCTTCGGTCATGCCAACTGATTTCAAAATCTCTCCCCATTTCTTAAGTGTCAAATTTTGATTTACTTCATCATTAATCTTTATAGATTTTATTATTGCGACCCCAGCCCCTGAATTTTTTACATAAATTCCAAATGATTTTGTAGCATTATCACTCGTTGTATTTATTACTACATATGGGCTTTGCCCAATAATATCTGCATTTGTAGATTGTCGAGTCATGTATGAT
>NZ_JBQCVF010000603.1:0-953 GCF_051962515.1 Neisseria sp. P0009.S007
TCGATGTATTCTTCGTCCAGCAGGGTTTCATCGGTGGCGGAACCTTGCAGGACGAGGGTGTTGTCCAGATTCTCGGCTAGCCATTCGGCGCGGTGGGGTTTGTATTCGATGATTTTGATGTCGTATTTGGATTCGAGCTGTTTGGCGAGGCGGTAGCCGATGTTACCGCCGCCGGCAATCATGATGCGGCGGGTACGCGCTTCTTTGGGGCGCAGTTCGCGCATGATGATGTTGACGCTGCTGATGTCGGCGGTAAAAAGTACCTCGTCACCTTCGATGATGACGGTTTGCGGCGTGGGGACGATAAGGCGGTTGTTGCGGTAGATGGCGCAGATTTGGCAGTCCGCGCCTTCGGGGAGATGTTGGTTGATGTCGGCAATTTCACGGCTGATCAGCAAACCGCCTTTGCGAGCTTGAACAATCACCATGCGGACTTGGTCGTTGGCAAAGCTGAGTACCTGTAATGCGCTGGTGTAGCTGAGCAGGCCGACAAGTTGTTCTGTAACCAGTTGTTCTGGGCTGATGGTTTCGGTAATGCCGAAGATGTTGAGGCTGCCTTCTTCGGGTTTGTCGCTGCCGGCAACCGGATATTCGAGGTATTCGCTTGAGCGTACGCGTGCAATACGGCCGGGGATGTTGAACAGGTCGGCGGCGATTTTGGAGGCAACGATGTTGGTTTCGTCGCTGCGGGTCAGGGCAAGCAGGAGGTCGGAGTCCGCCGCACCTGCCTGTTCGAGGGTAAAGGGCGATGCGCCGTTGCCGACGATGGTTTGGACATCGAGGCGGCTGCTGATGCGGTTGAGCGCTTTTTCGTCGATGTCGATGATGGTAACGTCGTTGCTGGGAACGGAGGCAAGGTTTTGGGCGACGGTCGAGCCGACTTGGCCGCTGCCGAGGATGAGTATTTTCACGGTAATTGAGTGTGTTCGGTAAAAATGAAATTGTAACAAAAG
>NZ_JBQCVF010000604.1:0-953 GCF_051962515.1 Neisseria sp. P0009.S007
CCATCCAAGTCTTTGAAGTATTGTCGTAAGTTTTGTTCAATACATTGCGCAATGTCAGTCGTCGTTTGATTCATCGTCATGTCTTTCTTTGGATTTGTTTTTAAATGGATTTATTTTTAAATGATGAGGCCGTCTGAAACCCTTTAGCCTTCCCGATAGTGGCATACCCAACGGTCGATTTTTTCTAAAAGCGTCTCAAGATAGGCGGCAAGGGTGTCGTATTGTGCTGAGGCGCTGTCCAAGCGGTTGATTTCTCGGCGTATCTGTTCGCCGTCGGGCATTTCGTCGATGTACCAGCCGATGTGTTTGCGGGCGATGCGTACGCCGGCCACTTCGCCATAAAATTCATGCATAGCGCGGATGTGGTTCAAAATGGTGGCGTTGCATTCTGCCAAGCTTAAGGCCGGCGGCAAAACGCCGTGTTCGGCGTAATGTTTCAAATCGCGGAAGAGCCACGGCCTGCCTTGTGCGCCGCGCCCTATCATGATGCCGTCGGCAGCAGTTTGCTTGAGGACGGCGGCGGCTTTTTGCGGCGAAGTAATATCGCCGTTGACCCAAACGGGAATGTTCAGACGGCCTTTGGTTTCGGCAATCAGTTCGTAACGCGCTTCGCCTTTGTACATCTGCGTACGGGTGCGGCCGTGGATGGCAAGGGCTGCGATGCCTGATTCTTCGGCGATTTTGGCAATGGTCGGCAAATTTTGATGTTCGTCATGCCAGCCCAAACGGGTTTTGAGGGTAACGGGTACGTCTACCGCGTTGACAACGGCTGCCAAGATTTCGGCAACCAAAGGCTCGTTTTGCATCAATGCGCTGCCTGCCTGCACATTACAGACTTTTTTGGCCGGACAGCCCATGTTTATATCAATCACCTGAGCGCCCAAGCCGACGTTATACCGCGCGGCTTCCGCCATCTGCTGCGGATCGCTGCCGGCAATCTGCACGGCCACCAC
>NZ_JBQCVF010000605.1:0-953 GCF_051962515.1 Neisseria sp. P0009.S007
CTTTTGTTACAATTTCATTTTTACCGAACACACTCAATTACCGTGAAAATACTCATCCTCGGCAGCGGCCAAGTCGGTTCGACCGTCGCCCAAAACCTCGCCTCCGTTCCCAGCAACGACGTTACCATCATCGACATCGACGAAAAAGCGCTCAACCGTATCAGCAGCCGCCTCGATGTCCAAACCATCGTCGGCAACGGCGCATCGCCCTTTACCCTTGAACAGGCAGGCGCGGCGGACTCCGACCTCCTGCTTGCCCTGACCCGCAGTGACGAAACCAACATTGTTGCCTCCAAAATCGCCGCCGACCTGTTCAACATCCCCAGCCGCATCGCACGCGTGCGCTCAAGCGAATACCTCGAATATCCGGTTGACGGCAGCGACAACCCCGAAGAAGGCAGCCTCAACATCTTCGGCATTACCGAAACCATCAGCCCCGAACAACTGGTTACCGAACAACTTGTCGGCCTGCTCAACTACACCAGCTCATTGCAGGTACTCAGCTTTGCCAACGACCAAGTTCGCATGGTGATTGTTCAAGCTCGCAAAGGCGGTTTGCTGATCGGTCGTGAAATTGCCGACATCAACCAGCACCTGCTCGAAGGCGTAGACTGCCAAATTTGCGCCATCTACCGCAACAACCGCCTGATCGTCCCAACGCCGCAAACCGTCATTATCGAAGGCGATGAAGTCCTGTTTGCCGCCGACATCAACAGCGTTGAGGCCATCATGCGCGAATTGCGTCCGAAAGAAGCGCGTACCCGCCGCATCATGATTGCCGGCGGCGGCAACATCGGCTACCGCCTCGCCAAACAGCTCGAGTCCAAATACGACATCAAAATCATCGAATACAAACCCCACCGCGCCGAATGGCTGGCCGAGAATCTGGACAACACCCTCGTCCTGCAAGGTTCCGCCACCGATGAAACCCTGCTGGACGAAGAATACATCGA
>NZ_JBQCVF010000606.1:0-952 GCF_051962515.1 Neisseria sp. P0009.S007
TTGTTGGCTTTCAAATCAGCAAGCATCCGTTTGAAGTCCAAGCCGTATTTTTCGCTTAATTTTTCGGCGCGTTTTTTTAAGTTGTCGAGATTTTGCTCTTTGGGGCTGCTTTGGAATGCCATGACCGCTACGTTGCCGTGGCTTTCGGCAGGCAGCTCGAGCACGCGGCCGTCAAAGACGTTGAGCAGGCGTTCGACAAAGCGTTGATAACGCTGGTCGCCGCTCCACCAGTTGGTGACAAATACGCCGTCTGAAGAGAGGGCATTGCGGCAGTCTTGGAAGAAGGGCTCTTCCACCAAAGCATCGATAATCTGTTCGCTGTCAAAACCATCTACCAAAATCACATCGGTATTGTGGCGGAACACTTTAATATATTCAGCACCATCCGCCTCGATAATTTCAAAATTTTCGCCTTCGTGCGGCAATTCAAACAGGCTGCGCGCCACGGCGATGACTTGCGGATTGATGTCAATGGCGGTTTGCTTGGTATCGGGCAGGTAGCTGTCTATCCAACGGGCAAACGAGCCGCCGCCCAAGCCAATTTGGGTGATGTGTTTGGGCGGGGTTTCTGCAAACAGCAACCAACCCATCATGGCGCGGCTGTACGACAACACAAGCTCGGACGGATGATCGACATTCATAGAACTTTGAATGGTGTCGCTGCCCAAGTGCAGGGAACGGATATTGCCCTCTTCGGAAATGCCGACTTCGGGCAGATGGGATTTGGCTGGGCGCAGGCGGCGGTAAGGATGGCGGGGTGGCATGTGTGCAGACGAAAGATGTAAAAGGCGTTATTTTAACAGAAACCATGATGTTTTGCGCTGGAGCGGTTTTCAGACGGCCTTTGAGCGTGTTGAATTGAGAGGTAAGGTATTTATTTAATTTTCTTTAAAATCATTGGTTTTTATAATTTCGTGAGTAACTTTGTTTTAAAATGCTTGCCAAGATGGGA
>NZ_JBQCVF010000607.1:0-952 GCF_051962515.1 Neisseria sp. P0009.S007
ATCCGAGACAATAAAAATTCTTTTCCTTTTTTTTGTTGAAAAATACTTTCTGAATTTAGATAATTAATCATGTCATATAGTTCATTTTTTATAGAAATCAACTGCTGTTTATTTGTATAACTATATCCATCACAATTATTAATCATTTTATCAATTTCGACTAAAACTATATTAATCTTTTTTATAAATTGCTCCTGATTCATTGTCTTATTAACCTTTCTAAGTCATTAATATATTTTTGTGTTTGTCCACCAGGCAACCCTAAACCTTGAGGTGCAGCTTTACCTTCAATAATAGTTGTTCCTGGTTTCACTTTAAATTGAGCAATATTAGTCATGTGGTTCCATTTTGGTTTGACTGCGAGGCTACTTCTGGTAGCAGGGAATGTTTCAAATAAATAACGACCTTTAGCTTGAGCATTTATTCCGTCAAAGTACCTTAATCCATATTCACTAGTTCCTGCCGAACGTACTTTAATCGTTTCTCTATCAAAAGATTCTAAAATTTGTTTCCTATATTTTCTTGGAACTCCTTGTGATTTTAAATATTTAGATGCTTCTTTTACACCTTGATATGGATTTGGTGTTTTCGATCTTGATGAGCATTTGCTTAAACCAAGAGGGTCAACCCAGTCTTGAGCATTCGGCGCAAACTGATAAAAATTCTCCCCACCCCACAACCCAATCGGATCCTGATTCACAAACCGACCCGCATCAGGCTCATAATACCTGAAGAAGTTGTAATGCAGCCCCGTCTCACTGTCAGCATACTGGTTTTGCAGGCGGAAGGATTGGTGCGCCGTTACTGTTACGTTGGTTTCGCTCTTCAGTTTGCCCCAACCGTAATAATCGCCGAACCAAACCAGGTTGCCGTCTTTATCGGTCATTTCTCTTGGGATGCCGATTTGGTCGCAGTGGAAGTAGTGGGTTTGTTGTCGGTCTTCTCCGTCTTC
>NZ_JBQCVF010000608.1:0-952 GCF_051962515.1 Neisseria sp. P0009.S007
TACCGGCGTCAGCACTGTATTGGCGCGTTTGCCGCTGACTGCGCCGCAAACTGAATCTGAGCCTAAAGCCGCAGCTCCACAAGCCGCGCCTGCTTCTCAAGTTTCCCCGGTTGAAACAGTGGCAAACCCATCTACCGAACAGCAGCAAATCGAAGCAGCGGCGGCCAAGATTCAAGCGGCTGCACGCGATGTGTTGAAAGATTAATGGCTGGTTTTTCAGATAAAAGTTTAAATACCTTAATAGAAGAATTTAAAGGTAAATATTAGGGAAGTTGAAGCGGTAATGAGTGAACTGAGTAATATAGTTGATTTTATTAAAGAAATAGAGAAATTAAAGTCAGTAACAAGATTTAATAGAACCCTTGATGGAAGATTTGAAAATAGCGCTGAGCATTCTTGGCAGAGTGCGATGGCTTCGATTGTTCTTCAAGATTATTATCCTGAAAAATTGAATATGGAAAAGGTAATTTCTATGTTACTGATTCATGATTTAGGTGAGATTTATGCTGGAGATACTTGGGTTTTTAATGATGAGAAAAAAGTTCATTCTCATGATAGAGAGCTAGAATCTATAGAAAAAACAATGAGAATCCTTCCAGAAGAAAAATATTTGAATATGAAAAATTCTTGGTTGGAATTTGAAAAAGGGCAGAGTGCTGAGGCAAGATATGCAAGAGTTATTGACGCATTGGTGCCACTTATAAATCATTTAGAAGTATCAGAATTAAATTATAATCCAGATAATATTAGTTCAGATATGGTATTAGAAAAGAAAAAATTTATAAAAGGTGAATCTAAAGAGTTATGGAAACTGACTGAAGAGTTGGTTAAGGAAAGTGTGGAAAAGGGCATATATTTATAATATCAATTGATCTTTAAAATAGTTGAGGAATATTGTGATATGTAGCTCTTCTTGTATAACTCTTTTATTTATTTCTCAAAAATAATGGTT
>NZ_JBQCVF010000609.1:0-951 GCF_051962515.1 Neisseria sp. P0009.S007
CCCTGCAATACGGTTTTCAGACGACCTTTGTTATTGGGTATTAATGATGTGAATGACCGATTTGGAAAGTCAAAGTAGTGTAGTTCGCCTGTTTTTGGCACACGCTTTGATCAGGGAAATCGGCTTTGTGTTCTACGCTGGCTTTCCAGAAACCTTGGCGCAATGGAATGATGCTGACTTCGCCTTTATCATCGGTGGTATCGGAGAAGACTTGGGCTTCGGTTTTATGGGTTTTGCTGCGGTCGCTGGTGTCGAAGCCGTCAAATGTGGCGGTAACGGTGGCGTTAGGCAGCGGCTCGCCATTGAAGAGGATACGGACTTTGAAGCGTTCGCCGACGTGGACGTTGGCAGGGTTGTCCAAAGGTACGATTTCCAAATGTTGGCCGACTTGTTTGGTGATGATGGCGGTATCTGCGCTTTCGTGGCCGACATTGATGATGTTTTTGCCGAACATACGGGTTTGCTCGCAATAGCTTGCATCAGGCATTTCTTTGATGCTTGCCTGCTTCCAGCCCGCGCTGTTTTTTGACCAGAAGGTCGGTTGGTATTCGGCGGTTACCAAGTAGCTGCCGTCTTTGACCGGCAGTTTGCTGCGGTATTGGTAATTGTATGTACCTTTTTGAATCATGTTTTCTTTGCCTTTTTCAGTCACTAGTTGCATGGGTTTGCTGAAAATGTGCAGGCGGTCTTTGGCGATGGGCTCAAGCTCCGGAAATTCACCATAGCCCAATTCGGCTTCAAGGTATTCGCCGCCATGTGTATGGGCGGTTTCAACCCAAACGCGATGGGCGTGGGCGGCAGTACTGAACAGAAAGGCAGATGCGATAAGCAAAGCAGTTTTTTTCAAGATTTCTCTCCGATTTTCGATGTGTAGAAAAGATAGAATAAAGCGTTCGTTATAATATAACAAAATTATTTAAATTTAAAGAGAGGCCGTCTGAAAACTTTCAG
>NZ_JBQCVF010000610.1:0-948 GCF_051962515.1 Neisseria sp. P0009.S007
ACTCGGCATCGTCAACTGCGGTTTGACGTTCTAGATAAGCAGCGTATTGGTTAGCATAGAACTCAGCTTCAACGTTTTTGAATTGATTCTGTACTTCCGCATCTTTGTCCAAACCAGCTTTGAAGGCTTCATTTTTCAAGATTTCCAAAGTCTGCAAGCGTGTAACTACATCTTTGCGGATTGCCTGACCATCGGGTTTGGCAGTTTGGTTGGGATGCTGGTCGGCCTGTCTCAATACTTCGGCAACCATGCTGTCGATGCGGGCGGGATCGATATCAGGTGCTTTGGCGGTTGCCAAGCCGACGGTTGATAGGGCGAGGATAGCCAAAACGGCAGTTTTGGGCTTGATGTTCATGTGAGTTCCTTATTGCCCGCCGCCATCACGGCGGGCACGTTATATTATTTGTTGACTTTGATGCTGGCTTTTTTCAGTAATGATTGAATGGCCGCATCAACACGGGCTGCCTGTAAGTCGCTGCCAATCTCGTTTTTAGCGGCTTCGTAAGAAGGTACGGTAACATTGCGACGGTCATTGACGTAGAAAACGGCGTACAGATTGCCGTTTTGCAGTGGCGTTTTAGTGTATGCACCTTTTTTCAGGTCTTTGATAGCAGTGTAAAGCGGAGGTGCTGATTCTTGCAAATCTTTAAGCGGAACATAAGCTTTAGGGATGCCGCCGGCTTTTTTGGCCTCTTCGTCAATTGAGTATTGGTTCAATACTGAAACAAAGCTTTTTTTCGCGTCCAAATCGGCAATGGCTTTTTGGGCATTGCTGCTGCTGTCGGTTAAGATTTCACCCAGTTGGACTTCCTGAGTACCTTTATAGAAGTTGCTGAAGTCGTTGTAAGCGGCTTTGACATCTTTTTCTTGGACAGGATATTGACGGACGATATGCGCCGCGAAAGCTTGGCCTAACAAATCATTTTCGAAAACTGCCCATTCGGTTTT
>NZ_JBQCVF010000611.1:0-942 GCF_051962515.1 Neisseria sp. P0009.S007
CACAGATGCTTGGCAAACTGCCCTACTTCTTCATTCTGATAATCCAGACGCAAGGCATCGATAATGAGACCAGCAGGTTTCGCAGAAGTTTGGATTGCTTTGTTGTATTGATGCAAAGCAGTCTCGTAACTGATCTTGTCTTTCAGGATTTTTGCACTGCGCTCCGGCTTGGCAAAACCAATCACCGCGCCCATCTCTTCAGGGCTGATTTCGCCAAAGTCTTTCTTGCCTAATACGATAGGCGCGCGTTTACCCATACCTGGCACGACAATGCGTTCGGCCGAATCGTTCTCAAAGGCAATATGCTCATCGGAAGCAACTTCCAAACCACTTTGTTCGCCAATTTGACGATCCACTTCCTGCATATTCCAACCGAGATGATGTTCGGCAAAAACGCGCAAGCGCAGGTTGGTTGAATCCAAAGCCAGACCAGCTTTCAAGTATTCGGCTACACTGTCTTCAGAAAGGGAAGCACTATGGCGCTCAAGCGTATCTGCGAGCATGTCGATATTGCCGACGCGCAGATTCAAACCGATTAATTCATGAACCAGTTTTTCCGGTGCACCGTCTTCCAAAGTATTGAGATAACCGGCCAAAGACTCTGCTGCTTTACTTTCATAGCCGAACTGTTTATAAACCTGATATTCGGTCAGCGGATCGACTTCTTGTGCAGAAACAGAAGCCGTAGCATTGCTTGAGCCGCTTCCGCCCCATTCCCAATCTTGATTATCCGCATTGGAAACTGTCTGGTTGACTTTCTCAATCCAGTCGTTTCCATCCTCAGAGGAGGCTGTATGAGCGGCAGATTTATGGCCGCCTTTTGATGCATGTGCGCTTTGTTTGCCTGAGTTGCCTCTTTGTTCACTACTTTGTTTATGACGAACAAAAAACAACACCAGCAAAAAAAGCACCAGCAAAAAAATAGTTAAAAGTTGATAGTTC
>NZ_JBQCVF010000612.1:0-941 GCF_051962515.1 Neisseria sp. P0009.S007
CAAGACTTGGCCCGGCAAAACCGTGACTTGACCCTGCTCTACCAGACTACGCGCAACCTGCACCAAACCTTTACGCCGCAACAGGCCGCAGAAGAATTTTTGGCTCAGATTCTGCCGGCGTTTTCCGCTTTGGGCGGTACGGTATATCTTTCCGATGAGGAACGGAAACGTTCTGATTTGGCGGCAAGCGTCGGTGAAACCGAAGAAGGAAATCGTGTAGAATTTCCGATCGTTTATCAAGACGAACAACTCGGCGTACTGACCCTATATTTTTCAGACGGCCATATGCCTGATGAGCAAGACGAAAAACTGCTGCATACCTTAAGCGGACAGCTGGGCATTTCCATCGCCAGCAACCGCATGGAACAAGAGCGCCGCCTGCTTGCAGTTTTACAGGAGCGTAACTTGATTGCGCAAGGTTTGCATGACAGCATCGCGCAAGCTTTGACCTTTTTGAATTTGCAGGTACAAATGCTGGAAAGCGCGTTTGCTTCAGACCAACGCGAGCAGGCCGAAGAAAATATCGGCTTCATCAAAGACGGCGTGCAGGAATGCTACGAAGACGTCCGCGAACTTTTGATGAATTTCCGCACCAAAATCAGTAATAAAGATTTTCCCGAAGCGGTAGAATCGCTGCTGGCGCGTTTTGAACGGCAAACTGGTATCCCGGTTGATTTAAAATGGCAGGACGACGGACAGGCATTAAATTATGATGAACACTTGCAAATCATCTTCATCTTGCAGGAAAGCCTGTCCAATATCCGGAAACACGCGCGTGCGCAACATGTCAGCGTCGAAATTGCCAACCACGGCGATTTTGTCATGACGATTCGGGACGACGGCGCAGGCTTTAATAAAGAACATCTATCAAACCGGCCTTCAGGCGAACATGTCGGCTTGGGCATTATGCAGGAACGGGCCCAACGGATTAACGCAGAATT
>NZ_JBQCVF010000613.1:0-941 GCF_051962515.1 Neisseria sp. P0009.S007
GCACTATTTCAAATGCAAATAAAAACCGCTCATCTTATTGATATTAATAGAAAATTAATAACATTAAGATGGGCGGTTCATATATTAGATAAAAGGATATATATTTACATAACTTTAAAATGGAATGCGTAAAGAAACGGTCACATGATCCTGTATTTCGCTGTTTGATTGGTTGGGCATGCGTGCAAAACCTTTGCCATAGTCGGCAGAAAGTTGCCATTTATCCGCCTTGCCCAAATTCAAACCTGCAACCACACCCATGGCGTGTTGCGAACCTTCGTTATTGTTTTTGGCAACGCCGATGTCCGCGCCTAGATAAGGCTCGATATAAATGCCGTGGGGCGTATTGCGGCGGAAATAAACGGTATTGCTTAACAGGACTACGCTGTTTGCGCTCAAAGAAGTCGAACGGAAACCACGTACATTTTGATGACCGACGACGTCCATTTCTTTGGTGGCAAACAAATCATGAGGGCTATATTGGGCATCGATTTGGTGATGGTTGCGCACGATCCATTTACCCAATGGACGGTTTTGAATCAAATTGCTTTGCAAGGATACAGAGGTATAGCGCTTGTCGAATGGTGTATGTTCGGTATTTTTCGCAAACCCTTGTTCTACGCCGATATTGTTGAGCCAAATGCCGTTTAGCAGGATGGCTGTATGCGACAGGCCGACTTGCGCCGAATAGATTTCCGGGCTTTGTAATTCCAGTTTGCTGTCGGCAAATTTTGCAGTCTGTTTCACATAATCGATGCCGATATAGGCGGAGGTAATGTGTTTTTGACTGCGTGAGAATACTCGGTCTGCTTTGATTCCTGCCGCTTTGGATTGGGAGCGGTAGGCAAAGCGCTTCACGCTGGACGTTAGGATGCTTTGCGGTTGCGACGCGGCGGCGTAAGTGCTGAATGTCCATGCGCCATAAGGAACTTGGTAGAACA
>NZ_JBQCVF010000614.1:0-941 GCF_051962515.1 Neisseria sp. P0009.S007
AATTCTGCGTTAATCCGTTGGGCCCGTTCCTGCATAATGCCCAAGCCGACATGTTCGCCTGAAGGCCGGTTTGATAGGTGTTCTTTATTAAAGCCTGCGCCGTCGTCCCGAATCATCATGACAAAATCGCCGTGGTTAGCAATTTCGACGCTGACATGTTGCGCACGCGCGTGCTTCCGGATATTGGACAGGCTTTCCTGCAAGATGAAGATGATTTGCAAATGCTCATCATAATTCAAAGCCTGCCCGTCGTCCTGCCATTTTAAATCAACTGGAATACCGGTTTGTCGTTCAAAACGCGCCAGCAGCGATTCTACCGCTTCAGGGAAATCTTTATTACTGATTTTGGTGCGGAAATTCATCAGAAGCTCGCGGACGTCTTCATAGCATTCCTGTACGCCGTCTTTAATGAAGCTGATGTTTTCTTCAGCCTGCTCGCGTTGGTTTGAAGCAAACGCGCTTTCCAACATTTGCACCTGCAAATTCAAAAAGGTTAAAGCTTGCGCGATGCTGTCATGCAAACCTTGTGCAATCAAGTTACGCTCCTGCAAGACTGCAAGCAGGCGGCGCTCTTGTTCCATGCGGTTGTTGGCGATGGAAATCCCCAGCTGCCCGCTTAAAGTCTGCAACAATTTTTCATCTTGCTCATTGGGCATATGGCCGTCTGAAAAATACAGGGCCAATACACCGAGCTGTTCGTCTTGGTAAACGATTGGGAATTCTACACGATTTCCCTCTTCGGTTTCACCGACACTTGCCGCCAAGTCAGAGCGTTTGCGTTCTTCATCGGAAAGATATACCGTACCGCCCAAAGCGGAAAACGCAGGCAGAATCTGAGCCAAAAATTCTTCTGCGGCCTGTTGAGGCGTAAAGGTTTGGTGCAGGTTGCGCGTAGTCTGGTAGAGCAGGGTCAAGTCACGGTTTTGCCGGGCCAAGTCTTG
>NZ_JBQCVF010000615.1:0-940 GCF_051962515.1 Neisseria sp. P0009.S007
TGGCTTCTATGTACTGAGCGATGAAGCCGAATTCGTCTATAAATGTACAGACTATTACAACCCCAAAGCCGAACACTCACTGATTTGGAATGATCCGACCGTCGGTATCGACTGGCCGCTGCAAGGCGAGCCGAACCTGTCGCCTAAAGACTTAGCAGGCAAAGTATTGGCTGAAGCGGTAACGTTTTAAAAAGTTTTAAAAATAATTCAGGCCGTCTAAAAGAATGTTCCTCTTTTCAGACGACCTACAATCCATTAATAACAATAATCGACGAAAACGCATTGTGAAAAACGCCTACATTCCCTCTCGCGGCATCCGCAAAATCCCCCATCTCTCCACCCTATTGCCTGAATTTCATATCTGCAAAGATGGGAAAGGAGCAGAGGCTGTGGTCGGCTGGGGTTTGCGCCCGACGACACACAAAGCGCGTGCGTTTGCCGCTGAGCACCAGCTTCCCTTTATTGCTTTGGAAGACGGCTTTTTACGCTCGCTCGGACTAGGCGTCTCTGGTTATCCGCCCTACTCCATCGTCTATGACGACATCGGTATCTACTACGACACCACGCGTCCTTCGCGTTTAGAACAACTGATTCTTGCCGCCCATACCATGCCGTCTGAAACCTTGGCTCAGGCGCAGCAGGCGATGGATTTCATCCTGCAACACCATCTGTCCAAATACAACCACGCGCCCGAGCTTTCAGACGATCATCCTTTACACTCCCCATCCAAACCCGGAACCGTCCTCATCATCGACCAAACCTTCGGCGATATGGCCATCCAATATGGCGGCGCAGACACCTCTACGTTTGAACTGATGTTTCAGACGGCCTTGAATGAAAACCCGCAAGCCGATATCTGGGTAAAAACCCATCCCGATGTTTTGTGCGGCAAAAAACAAGGCTATCTGACCCAACTGGCGCAGCAACACCGCGTCCATCT
>NZ_JBQCVF010000616.1:0-939 GCF_051962515.1 Neisseria sp. P0009.S007
TTTTCCTGAGAAAGATGGATTCAAAAAAATTGCCATCAGCCGTTTGCCTGATTTTGAATCGGCTTTTGCCATGACGGTGCATAAGAGCCAAGGTTCGGAATATCGGGAAGTATGGCTGTTGCCCCCGTCAGTGCCTGCAACGACGGAAAGCGAAGAAGAAGCCCGAGGTTTGGATAAGGCTCTGCTTTACACAGCCATTACCCGTGCGCGTGAACGTTTTGTGTTTTGGGGAAATGCGGAGGAATTATGTCAGGCTGTGGGATGCCATCAAAAACGCAGGACGGCATTGGCCGATGCCTTGGAATGGCAGTTTGAACAGCTTGATGAGCAGGATTCTGTTTGACCTGAATCAAGAGGCCGTCTGAAAGAGGATAAAGCGTTTAAATCTGCTTGACTGATTACACTAATTTACATACGATAAAAATAATTAGTAAATAAAATGAATAATTTATACGAAATTCATAATTTTGTACGCTTTATCGAATACTTCACTTTCAATACCTTCTTTTGGAGAGTCGGCATGAAATTTCAAACCAAACTGATTGTAACCTGTATTTTATTGGCTTCATCGTCTTATTCTTTGGCAGAGAATGCTGATGGCGGACGTGATGCGGCGGCTTTGTCCACCACCAACGATTACGTCAATTCCGGCAGTATTATTCGCAAAGATGACGATAAAATCAGTATTTTCAATGATTTATTGACTATAAATGGTGGTTTGCGCGTGCGTGCGGATACCAAAGACATCAATGCCAACAACAGCAGCGTTAATCCGACGCCTGAAGATACCAATGCCAACTTTAATGCGGAGTTTTGGTTACGCGCAAAACTGTATAAAGATTGGAAATTGGTTGCCCAAATCGAGCCGAATATCGATTTGGAAACCGGTAAGTTCAACGGCGATCATGATGTGCCGGTGAATAAACTGTATGCCGAAGG
>NZ_JBQCVF010000617.1:0-939 GCF_051962515.1 Neisseria sp. P0009.S007
CGACGGCATCAAAATCGACAATAAAAAACTGCCTCGTTCCATCCGCAAAGACATTCAGAAAAAAGTGGATGAAAAAAACGACGAACAATTCGCCGCCGTGCGCAGCTTTTTAGATAAAAAAATGCTGGAAGAACACTATCTGAGCATAGGCAGCGGCACGGTGGAAAAACCCAACGCCGTACAGCACAGCGTCCCCGCATGGCTGATTTTCGGTATGTTTTTCATCATGATACCGCTGTCGAATGTCATGGCATTAGAACGCCAGACCAACACCATTACCCGCTTACGTCTCGCCCGCGCCTCCGCATCCGGTCTGATTGCCGCCAAACTCGTCCCCTATTTCCTGATTAACCAACTTCAGTTTGTCGGAATGCTGCTGCTCGGCCGTTACCTGCTGCCCGAAATCGGCGTACCCGCCCTCATACTCAACGGCAGCCTTGTTCCCTACGCGCTGTTGTCCGCTGCCGTCAGTGCTGCCGCCCTTGGCTACGCGCTGTTAATCAGCGTCTGCGCCAAATCTACCGAACACGCCGTCGTCCTCGGCGGCGGCGGCATCATCCTGATGGCGGCAATCGGCGGCATTATGGTACCCGCCCACGTCATGCCTGAAACCATGCAGCAACTCACTTGGATTTCCCCAATGGCTTGGGGCTTGAAGGCTTTTCAGGAATTACTGCTCAACCGCAGCGGACTGGACGGAATAGGCCACTACCTTCTTTTACTGTCTGCGTTCTCTTGTGCCACGCTGACTGCTGCCGTATTGGTTTATCGTAGGCAGTTGCAGACGCAGATAAGGTTTTAAACGTTTGTCTGCCCTAAGTAGAAAACTTATTTCTCAAAACTATTCCTATAAAACTTCAGGCCGTCTGAAAATATCTTTCAGACGGCCTGATGCTTGATGTGCTATGGATTATTTCAATAACAAAATATGCTCAATAA
>NZ_JBQCVF010000618.1:0-939 GCF_051962515.1 Neisseria sp. P0009.S007
CGCCCGCACCGCCTTCTACCCAAGTGCCGTAAAGGCGGACGAGTTTTTCAGACGGCTGGTCGTTTTGGGCAAGTTGCTCTTCCATGGCGGATTTGAAGATACGGTTTTTAGCGGTTTTGCCGTTTGGAAAAGTGAATGGCGTGAATAACATAATCGTTCCTTTAAGTTAATAAGTTTAAAAATGTAAACGTATTTAGGTAAAAATAAAGGGTTAATGGATAACCCTATTTTGAAAGTGGGCAATTTTGTGCCATCAAATCGGCAAGCTGTTTTAACCTCGCCACCGCATCCGCCATGGCAATACTGTAAAACCGCTCTTTGCCGACCTGCTCCACCGCCACCGCTCCGGCTTGCAGCATGATTTTCAAGTGATGCGACACCGCAGGGCGCGACAGATGTAGATGCTCGGTCAGCTCATTCACATTCATCTTGCCGTGTTCCCACAGCACACGCAGGATTTGATGACGGTTTTCATCGCTCAACACGGTAAAAATGGGAATGCACTCGCGCATTAAATTCATGGTTTGGTGTGGCATATTCGGCTTCTTGAGTTTATAAGTTTAAAAACTTGAACGCATTTTAAAGGTAACGATGGGAAATGTCAAAGTGAATTTTCAGAAGATGGTTTTAGCGTACAAATCACAGCGTTTCATCAATAATCATCTCAGTCTACAAACCGTTTCAGACGACCTTTTTCGTAATAAAGAGCGGTCAAATTTTTAAGTGTTTTGCAAATCATCTTAAAAATTTGACCACTTGCATCATTATCAAGACCGCAGTCGTCTGAAACATTGATAGACCGGTTACTGATGTTCGCTTTCTGCTACTTTTGTCCATTTTGCCAATGTCTGCTTCATCTGTACCTGAGGGATGAAGCGGGCCATCCGTTCTACTTCCTTGCCTTGATAAAACAGCAGCCATGCAGGTACGGTCAGCACG
>NZ_JBQCVF010000619.1:0-938 GCF_051962515.1 Neisseria sp. P0009.S007
AAATGATGGAACACGTTCCCGATCCGGCCGCCATCGTTCAAGCCTGCGCGAAACTGGTCAAACCTGACGGCATGGTGTTTTTCTCCACCATCAACCGCAATCCCAAATCTTATCTGCATCTGATAGTCGGTGCGGAATATCTGTTGAAATTCGTCCCCAAAGGCACGCACGACTGGAAAAAATTCATCACGCCGGCAGAACTCGCGCGCATGTGCCGCCAAGCCGGATTGGATACCGTCGGAAGCAAGGGCATGACCTACAATTTGTTGAGCGGCCGTTATTCCTTGTGCGATTCGACTGAAGTCAACTACATGGTTGCCTGCCGTCCGGCGTAAGGCTACACGGATAAAAAATGAGGGCTTGCCCGATATTTGAAACGGTATGTCGAAAGCAGCTCGATGCAAATCGGTAAAGCAAATCAGGCCGTCTGAAAAGAAAAAAGGCATGTGTGATACATGCCTTTTTTGTATGTGGGTCGTACCCGTTATTCCGTCCAAGACGAATACGGATGTTTGCTCAAATACGCATTGGTGAATTTTCCGTCTGACGTGATTTCCTTGCCCAGCCAAGACGGTTTGGGAAACTCGGTATCTTCAGACGGCAATTCGATTTCCGCCACAATCAAGGGCGCATTGTCGCCGAAATATTCGTCGATTTCATACACAAAGCCTTCAAATTCGACACGATAGCGGTATTTTTCCATTTTAAACGGACACATATCCGCCATCATCGCCTGCGCGTGAGCCAGAGGAATTTCGTATTCAAACTCGCTGCGCGTCATGTCGGAAATATAGCCTTTCAGGGTCAGCCATGCTTGCGAACCGATAATCCGCACACGGATGGTGCGCTCTTTTTCCACGCTCAAATAGCCCTGTTGCAACACCAGCGGTTCGTCTGCCGCTTTGCGCCAACTGTCATCCGCCAGCAAAAAGCGGCGT
>NZ_JBQCVF010000620.1:0-937 GCF_051962515.1 Neisseria sp. P0009.S007
ACCTCTGCCGCTGCCAAGTAGAACGCACCAAGTGCAGTTACCAAGCCTAAGCAACCGCCGATATGGACGATGCTATGATTTTCCATGCCATCGCCAATACCCAAAGCAAAAAAAGTCAGTGTCAAGAAAAAGAAAATACCGCTCAATACTTTAGGCTTGGTCAACGTAGCCACAAACATCATCAGCGAAAACATACCCCATGCGCAAAGATACCAGCCGATAAATGCCGGAGCGGTTTCACCTTTGAAAAAGATGGTAAACAAAGCCCATGTCCACCAGAAGGCGCCATAGCTGATAAAAGCGGTAAAGCCGAACGTATTGCCTTTCTTGAACTCAAACATACCAGCAATAACTTGGGCGATACCACCAAAGGCGAGAGCCATGCCCAAAACTAAGCCGACACCCTCTGGAGCAGTAAAAAAGCCGCCGTTAATCAGACTGAGCAACCAAGTTGTCAATGCAAAGCCACACAGGCCTACTGGACCTGGGTTCGCCAGGTTTTCTTTAGTAGTAGTCATTTTATTTCTCCTCTGGTTATTAAAATAGGAAACCTATTGTTACCTATTTTATTTAAAATTAAAAGAAATAAATTTAAAAAAAATCAGGCCGTCTGAAAAATATTTTTCAGACGGCCTTGAATATTAATAATTAAACTATCCCAAAATTGCCAAGATTTTCCTTAATTCATTAGCATCAATTTGGCCGGGTGCCGACGTTTTTTGTGCCGCACCAAAGGTAACGGCCGAGCCGAAAGTCGAGCCGGCCAAGCGGCTGACGGCTCCGATTTTACCCATAGACATAGTAATAATCGGGCGGTCAATAATTTGTGAAACATCATATGTAGCCTGTAATAAGGTCAATACATCTTGCGACGATTGCGGCATCACGGCAATTTTGCAGATATCCGCGCCCCACTCGGCCATTGTTTTCAGACGGC
>NZ_JBQCVF010000621.1:0-935 GCF_051962515.1 Neisseria sp. P0009.S007
AGGTCAAACCTGAAACAGAAACTGTTTAACCGACTGAAAAATAAAAGGCCGTCTGAAATTTCAGACGGCCTTTTTATTTCAATCAAAAATCTGATTTACAAAACGGATTTAACAGTGGCAACCACATTGTCTACGGTAAAGCCAAATTCTTTGAACAGCAAGTCAGCAGGTGCAGACTCGCCGAAGCGGTTGATGCCGACCACTGCACCGTTCAAACCGACGTATTTATACCAACCGTCGGCATGTCCTGCTTCTACGGCTACGCGTGGCAAGCCTTCCGGCAGAACGGCGGCTTTATAGGCGGCATCTTGGCGGTCGAATACATTGGTAGACGGCATAGAAATGACGCGCACGACAACACCTTGTTCAGCCAATACTTTTTGCGCTTCCAGAGCCAATTCAACTTCAGAACCGGTCGCGATTACAACCGCCTGTGCGTTGCCTTGGGCTTCGCTGATAACATAGCCGCCGCGTTTAATGTCGTTCAGCTGTTGCTCATCACGCGCTTGAAATTTCAGGTTTTGACGGCTGAAAATCAGGCTGGACGGGTGATCGGCCGCTTTAACGGCTTCAGACCACGCTACCAAAGATTCAACGGTATCACATGGACGCCATACATCCATATTCGGAATCAGGCGCAGAGTGGCAGTTTGCTCGATAGGTTGGTGGGTCGGACCGTCTTCGCCCAAACCGATGGAATCGTGGGTGAATACAAATACAGGGTTGATTTTCATCAGCGAAGCCATACGCAAGGCATTACGCTCGTATTCGCTGAACATCAGGAAAGTCGCGCCGAATGGTTTCACACCGCCATGCAGGGTAAGGCCATTCATGACCGCACCCATGCCGAACTCGCGCACGCCGTAGTGAATATAGTTGCCGCCGTGTTCGCGGGTAACGGAAACGCTGTTTGACCAGTCAGTCAGGTTGGACGG
>NZ_JBQCVF010000622.1:0-935 GCF_051962515.1 Neisseria sp. P0009.S007
TTAATTTGAATTTCCTTTCTTATTTTATATGCCTTGCGTTTTCGAATTATTTTTTTTTTGAAAGTAAATTCCTATGGACAATATTTACATTAAAAAAAATGAACACAACTCTAAAAAAGAGCTGAAAAAAGATTCGAGACCTTCTAATAGGTTCGCATCTTTTATATCATTAATGATAGTAATTGCTGCTTTTTTTATGGTTATTGTGCCTAAGAAAACAATTAAGGTTGAAAACAAGACTGGAATACCAGCCTCGTCTATACCTTATGAATTTGCAGGTAACGGTTGGAAGTCATATTTAAAACTTACTTTTACATCAACAGGTCCTAGAATAGAAAGAACGATTTTTTCACCACAAGGTGAAAGAAGTTTTGCTTTTTTCATAGGAACGTATTGTGGAAGCAATGTTTGTTTTTATGATCAAGAAACAGATTCTGACGTAGTAATCAGCCGTATTGATGATGAATCAATACAGTATGATGCATCTTTCAGAAAAAAAGGAGACAAACAAACTCTTGTTTTTTCACATTAACCACCAAAGAAGCCTTCGGGCTTCTTTTTTTTGGTTAAGCTGTATATATATCATCAATCTGAGTCATAATTTCCAGTGATTTTGATAAAATCAAAATCACCCAGACGGCCTGTTTCGTTTACAATCTGCTCACTTCATTTTGGTAAAACCTTATGCAAACGCTTGTTACCTTTGTTTTTAAATTTTTGGCCGCGCTGCCTTTGGTTTGGTTGCACAAATTAGGCAACCTGCTCGGTGGTTTGGGTTTCCGCGTGTTGTCGAAAGATCGTCGAAGGGTATTCGAGAACATGAAACTTGCCGGATTGAACCCGACGGACGAGGCGGTGAAAAAAGTTTTCCGTGAAACGGCAAAAGGCGGCTTGGAATTGCCGGTGGCGTTTTTCAGACGGCCTGAGGAAATTGA
>NZ_JBQCVF010000623.1:0-934 GCF_051962515.1 Neisseria sp. P0009.S007
ACCAGTTGGTTCAGCTTGCGTTTGGACGTGATGGAATACAGAAGCTCCAAACGGGAAAACTCGTATTGGCGCGGACGTGTGGCGTGCGGCGCAGGAATGTTGTCCAACACCCAGTCGTACAGCGGACGGTGTGCTTCAAATTCGAGTGTACACAAGGAATGCGTGATGCCTTCGATAGCATCGGAAATGCAGTGCGTGTAGTCGTACATCGGATAGATGCACCATTTGTCGCCGGTGTTGTGGTGATGGGCGCGGCGGATACGGTAGATGACGGGGTCGCGCATATTGATATTGCCTGCCGCCATATCGATTTTCAGGCGCAAGGTTTTGCTGCCGTCGGGGAACTCGCCGTTTTTCATGCGTGTGAACAGGTCGAGGTTTTCTTCAATACTGCGGTCGCGGTAAGGGCTGTTTTTGCCTGCTTCGGTCAGCGTACCGCGGTATTCGCGCATTTCTTCGGGCGTCAAATCATCGACATACGCTTTGCCGTCTTTGATTAAACCGACAGCGTAGTCGTAAAGCTGGTCGAAATAGTTGGAAGCGAAACGTGGCTCGCCCGCCCAATGGAAGCCCAACCATTCGACGTCTTCTTTGATGGCATTGACGTATTCTTCGTTTTCTTTTTCAGGGTTGGTGTCGTCGAAACGCAGGTTGCACAAGCCGTCGTAAATATAAGCCAAACCGAAGTTCAAGCAGATGGATTTGGCGTGGCCGATGTGCAAGTAACCGTTCGGCTCAGGCGGGAAGCGGGTTTGGATGGCTGTATGTTTACCGCTTTTGAGGTCTTCTTCGATGATGGTGCGGATGAAATGGTTGTCCGCGAATTGGTCTTTATTCAACATAATATTTCTTTGATGGGAAAATGATTTTCTGTTTTCAGACGGCCTGAGCATTCAATCAGGCCGTCTGAAAGGAATGGAATGATGGCTCAATT
>NZ_JBQCVF010000624.1:0-934 GCF_051962515.1 Neisseria sp. P0009.S007
ACCAGTTGGTTCAGCTTGCGTTTGGACGTGATGGAATACAGAAGCTCCAAACGGGAAAACTCGTATTGGCGCGGACGGGTGGCGTGCGGCGCGGGGATGTTGTCCAACACCCAGTCGTACAGCGGGCGGTGAGCTTCAAATTCGAGCGTACACAAGGAATGCGTGATGCCTTCGATGGCATCGGAAATGCAATGCGTGTAGTCGTACATCGGGTAGATGCACCATTTATCGCCGGTGTTGTGGTGATGGGCGCGGCGGATACGGTAGATGACGGGATCACGCATATTGATGTTGCCTGATGCCATGTCGATTTTCAGACGCAGGGTTTTGCTGCCGTCGGGGAACTCGCCGTTTTTCATGCGCGTAAACAGGTCGAGGTTTTCTTCGATACTGCGGTCGCGGTAAGGGCTGTTTTTACCCGCTTCGGTCAGCGTACCGCGATATTCACGCATTTCTTCTGGCGTCAAATCATCGACATACGCTTTACCGTCTTTGATTAAACCTACGGCGTAGTCGTAAAGCTGGTCGAAATAGTTGGAGGCAAAACGCGGCTCGCCCGCCCAATGGAAGCCCAACCACTCAACGTCTTCTTTGATGGCGTTGACGTATTCGTCGTTTTCTTTTTCAGGGTTGGTATCGTCAAAACGCAGGTTGCACAAACCGTCATAAATATAAGCTAAACCGAAGTTCAAGCAGATGGATTTGGCGTGGCCGATGTGCAAATAGCCGTTCGGCTCGGGCGGGAAACGGGTTTGGATGGCTGTATGCTTACCGCTTTTGAGGTCTTCTTCGATAATGGTGCGGATAAAGTGGTTGTCCGCGAATTGGTCTTTATTCAACATAATATTTCTTTGATAGGAAAATGATTTTCTGTTTTCAGACGGCCTGAGCATTCAATCAGGCCGTCTGAAAGGAATGGAATGATGGCTCAATT
>NZ_JBQCVF010000625.1:0-932 GCF_051962515.1 Neisseria sp. P0009.S007
TGGGTCATGAAGCGCGTATAGCGGTCGGCCGCGGGTAATTGGCGGACAAATTTTTGTTTGGCTTCGGCATCTTCAGGTTCTAGTGCGCGGATGTGCAGTGTGTTGCCGTCGGGCAGGGTAAAGGTATCGGTTTGGCTCGGATAGGGTGCGAGTACGTTTTGTATCTCGGGAGTTTCGGTTTTAGGGTGCAGTAGTTCGGACGCGGCTTCGCCGGTGTTGCGTAGAAACTCGGCTGCGACCGGATTTTTTTGTTGGAGGTAGGCGGCGGCACTTTGCATTTTAGCGGCGGCCTGTTCTAAGGTTTGGACGGCTTTTTTGGGGATTTTGGTTGTCGGCGTGGCTGGTTTTTCCACAATTTTGGGAATGATGGTGCTGCTGTATTGGCTGCCGTTGTAGTTGAGGATGATGTCGCCGATATGCTGGTTGTTGTGGATAAGCGTGTTTAGGGAATGCAGGAATTGATTGAGAACGGAAGTGTTGTCAAGTTCTGCAAACTGGCTTAAACGCTGGATATCGAGTGTGGTAAAAGGAGGTAATGCGGCTTCGGTTTTGCCGTTGTAATGGGCGGTAAGGATATTGCCGTAAATGGCATGGCGGTTGAATCGGAATTGGACGGCATTGTGTTTTTGGGTTTGGCACGGAGGCAGGTATAGGGCTTCCGCCATCAGTTCGGTTTGGCCGGAAGCAATGGCTTTATCGATACTTTTGCTTTTAGGTGTTTTCAGACGGCCTGTTTTGGCTGGGGCAGGGGTATTTTGTATTTGTTGCAAATAGGTTGTTTGATTGCGGAAATAAAGTGTCAGTAAGGCTTCTTCCGGCGTGTTGAACCGAGTCAGGCCGTCTGAAAAACGATAGCTGACGAGAATGGGCTTGCTGGTTTTTTGTGCCAAATTATCCAGAGTTTGATGAATGCTGTACGCATCCGGCGTATC
>NZ_JBQCVF010000626.1:0-932 GCF_051962515.1 Neisseria sp. P0009.S007
TGGGTCATGAAGCGCGTATAGCGGTCGGCCGCGGGTAATTGGCGGACAAATTTTTGTTTGGCTTCGGCATCTTCAGGCTCTAGTGCGCGGATGTGCAGTGTGTTGCCGTCGGGCAGGGTAAAGGTCTCGGTTTGGCTCGGATAGGGTGCGAGTACGTTTTGTATCTCGGGCGTTTCGGTTTTAGGGTGCAGCAGTTCGGAAGCGGCTTCGCCGGTGTTGCGTAGGAATTCGGCCGCTGCCGGATTTTTTTGTTGGAGGTAGGCGGCGGCGCTTTGCATTTTGGCGGCGGCCTGTTCCAAGGTTTGGACGGCTTTTTTTGGGATTTTGGTTGTTGGTACGGCTGGTTTTTCCACGATTTCGGGAATGATAGTGCTGCTGTATTGGCTGCCGTTGTGGTTGAGGATAATGTCGCCGATATGCTGGTTGTTGCGGATAAGCGTGTTTAGGGAATGCAGGAATTGATTGAGAACGGACGTGTTGTCGAGTTCTGCAAATTGGCTTAAACGCTGGATATCAAGCGTGGTAAATGGAGGCAATGCGGCTTCGGTTTGGCCGTTGTAATGGGCGGTAAGGATATTGCCGTAAATGGCATGGCGGCTGAACCGGAACTGGACGGCATTGTGTTTTTGGGTTTGGCACGGAGGCAGGTATAGGGCTTCCGCCATCAGTTCTGTTTGGCCGGATGCAATGGCTTTATCGATACTTTTGCTTTTGGGTGTTTTCAGACGGCCTGTTTTGGCTGGGGCAGGGGTATTTTTCACTTGTTGCAAATAGGCGGTTTGATTGCGGAAATAAAGTGTCAGTAAGGCTTCTTCCGGCGTGTTAAACCGGGTTAGGCCGTCTGAAAAACGATAACTGACGAGAATGGGCTTGCTGGTTTTTTGTGCCAAATTATCCAGAGTTTGATGAATGCTGTACGCATCCGGCGTATC
>NZ_JBQCVF010000627.1:0-930 GCF_051962515.1 Neisseria sp. P0009.S007
CACAGATGCTTGGCAAACTGCCCTACTTCTTCATTCTGATAATCCAGACGCAAGGCATCGATAATGAGACCAGCAGGCTTCGCAGAAGTTTGGATTGCTTTGTTGTATTGATGCAAAGCAGTCTCGTAGCTAATCTTGTCTTTCAGGATTTTTGCACTACGCTCCGGTTTGGCAAAACCAATAACCGCCCCCATCTCTTCAGGACTGATTTCGCCAAAATCTTTCTTGCCTAATACGATAGGCGCACGTTTGCCCATACCCGGAACGACAATGCGTTCAACCGAATCGTTCTCAAAGGCAATATGCTCGTCGGAAGCAACTTCCAAACCGCTGTGTTCGCCAATTTGACGGTCCACTTCCTGCATATTCCAACCAAGATGATGCTCGGCGAAAACACGCAGGCGCAGGTTGGTAGAATCCAAAGCCAGACCGGCTTTCAGGTATTCAGCTACACTGTCTTCAGAAAGGGAAGCACTATGACGCTCAAGTGTATCCGCCAGCATGTCGATATTGCCGACTCGCAGATTCAAACCAATTAATTCATGAACCAGTTTTTCTGGAGCGCCGTCTTCCAAAGTATTGAGATAACCGGCCAAAGACTCCGCTGCTTTGCTCTCATAGCCGAACTGTTTATAAACCTGATATTCGGTCAACGGATCAACTTCTTGTGCGGAAACAGAAGCTGTTGCATCGTTTGAGCCGCTTCCGCCCCATTCCCAGTCTTGATTATCCACATTGGAAACTGTCTGGTTGACTTTCTCAATCCAGTCGTTTCCATCCTCAGAGGAGGCTGTATGAGCAGCAGATGTACGGCCGCTTTTTGATGCATGTGCGCTTTGTTTGTCTGAATTGTTACTTTGTTTATGACGAACAAAAAACAACACCAGCAAAAAAAGCACCAGCAAAAAAATAGTTAAAAGTTGATAGTTC
>NZ_JBQCVF010000628.1:0-928 GCF_051962515.1 Neisseria sp. P0009.S007
TACCTTACAGGGATATTGAATATTATGGAAAAATTCAGCAACATTGCGCAATTGAAAGACAGCGGTTTGAAAGTTACTGGTCCACGTTTGAAAATTTTGGACTTGTTCGAGACTCATGCCGAGGAGCATTTGAGTGCGGAAGATGTGTACCGTATCCTGTTGGAAGAGGGCGTGGAAATCGGCGTGGCGACGATTTACCGCGTGTTGACCCAGTTTGAACAGGCCGGCATTTTGCAACGCCACCATTTTGAAACCGGCAAAGCGGTTTACGAATTGGACAAAGGCGACCACCACGACCACATCGTCTGCGTGAAATGCGGCGAAGTAACCGAATTTCACAATCCGGAAATCGAAGCGCTGCAAGACAAAATCGCCGAAGAAAACGGCTACCGCATCGTCGACCACGCGCTGTATATGTACGGTGTATGCGGCGAATGCCAAACCAAAACCAAACGTTAAGCAGTTTGTATGTTGATTTTTCAGACGGCCTTGGGCATTTTCAGCCTAAGGCCGTCTGAAACTTTATGGGCTTTGCGATGAAGATTCCTTTACTTGCGCCACGGGATTATCGTTTTCCCGACCTGTCTTACGCTTTGGCAGAGTGTGACGGCTTGGTCGGCGTCAGCGGCGATTTGGATACGGGGCGGCTGTTGTCGGCGTATGGGCAGGGGATTTTTCCGTGGTTTAGCCGCGACGGTTGGTTTTTCTGGTATGCGGTTGCGCCGCGAGCCGTGATTGTACCGGAAAGCCTGCGTATCGGCCGATCGCTTGCCAAAACTTTGCGTCACAAGCCTTATCGGGTAACGGTTAACCGCTGTTTTGAAAAAGTGATTGCCCATTGTGCCAATGTGCCGCGTCCGGAACAGGACGGAACGTGGATAGAACCTGCGTTTCAGACGGCCTATTTGAAGCTGCACCATCAGGGGCA
>NZ_JBQCVF010000629.1:0-928 GCF_051962515.1 Neisseria sp. P0009.S007
GCCTTCGGCATCCAAAATATTCAGACGGCCTGAGTCAGTCATTTTACCAATTCGGGCGACCGGTACGCCACTTTGTTTCGCTGCCTGACAAACGCGTTCCCTGTCTTCTGGAGCGGCAGTAAAAATCAGTTCGTAATCATCGCCGCCGGCCAATACTGCCGACAACCATTGCTCGCGCGACAAAACGTTTTTCAATTCAGGCAACGACGGCACACAATCGGCAAATATTTCCGCTCCGACAGCAGAGGCTTTTAAAATATGTCCCACATCTTGAGCCAGGCCGTCTGAAACATCTTGCGCAGCATGGGCAAATGGCAACAATGCCTGACCCAATGAAACACGCGGCTCCGGACGGAGCAATTTATCATCGCAAACCGCCATGATTTCAGACGGCAATTGATAATGCCCCAGATGTTTGTTCAACGCAGCGGCAGCCAAACCCAACCGACCCGATACCCAAATATCGTCGCCGACTTCGGCCGCATCACGCCGCAGGGCATGCCCTGTCGGAACTTCACCTACTATTGTTACATTAAAGACCAAATCGCCCTTGGTGGTATCACCACCAATCAACACCGTATCAAAACGCGCAGCCAAAGCAAAAAAGCTATCGCAAAAGCGTTTGAGCCAGTCTTGATTCAATTCAGGCAACGCAGCACTGAGCAACACCCAACGCGGCTTGGCACCCATTGCGGCCATATCGGACAAATTTACTGCAAGCATTTTCCATGCCAAATCTTCGGGCAAAACATCTTCAAAAAAATGTCTGCCTTTGATCAACATATCAGCGCTAAAACATAAATCAAATCCGTTACTTGGGCGAATAATAGCGGCATCGTCCCCTATACCCAAAATCAGACCTTCCGATTTTTGTCGCTGCAAATATTGTCTGATAAAGTCAAATTCCGTCATATTTATCCAATATAAC
>NZ_JBQCVF010000630.1:0-926 GCF_051962515.1 Neisseria sp. P0009.S007
TTTTCCAAAAAAATTAAAGGCTTTACCTATACCCGTACAGCCAATCCGACTACTGCCGCTTTTGAAAAACGCATTGCTGCATTGGAAGGTGCAGAGCGCGCGGTAGCCACTTCGACCGGTATGTCTGCAATTCAGGCGGCGTTTTTTACCTTCTTGCAAGCAGGCGACCACGTTGTTTCCAGCCGCAGCCTGTTTGGCACGACCGTCGGTTTCATCAACAACATCGTTACCAAGTTCGGCATCGAGGTCAGCCATGTGTCGCCAACCGATTTGAACGAATGGAAAGCTGCGGTTAAAGACAATACCAAATTGCTGTTTTTGGAAACCCCGTCCAATCCATTGGGCGAAGTTGCCGACTTGGAAGCGTTGGCAGAACTGGCACACAGCATCGGCGCGCTTTTGGTGGTGGACAACAGCCTCTTGTCGCCAGCCGGTTCGCAGCCTTTGAAACACGGTGCGGATATTTCCGTGTCTTCCGCAACCAAAGCGATTGACGGTCACGGCCGCGTGATGGGCGGCATGTTGGCCGGTTCGGAAGAATTGATGACGCAAGTTGCCATATATTGCAACTCTTGCGGTTTGGCGATGTCTCCGTTTAACGCATGGCAGTTGTTGAGCGGTGTAGAAACCTTGTCGCTGCGTATGGAAAAACAGTTTGACAATGCGTTAAAAATCGCCCAATGGCTACAACAACAGCCGCAAGTCCAAGCCGTGTACTACACCGGTTTGCCCGACCATCCGCAGGCAGAGCTTATCCGCAAACAGCAAAACGGCGGCGGTATCGTCATCGGCTTTGAAGTCGCCGACCAAGAAGCCGCATGGAAAGTCGTGGACGGCGTGGAGCTTTTCTCCCGTACTGCCAACCTCGGCGATGTGCGCTCGACCATCACCCATCCGTGGACAACCACGCACGGCCGGATGCAGCC
>NZ_JBQCVF010000631.1:0-923 GCF_051962515.1 Neisseria sp. P0009.S007
TGCAAAAACCGGCTGGACGACACCGCCAGCCGTCATGCGCAAGGCGGGATTGCGGCGGCGTGGTCGGGAGAGGACGATATCGAAAAACACGTCGCCGATACTTTGGAAGCGGGCGCAGGTTTGTGCGACGAAGTCGCCGTCCGTACCATCTTATCGCAGGGCAAACCGGCAATCGAATGGCTGCTGGCGCAGGGCGTGGCGTTCGATCGGAATCATAACGACCTGCACCTGACGCGCGAAGGCGGGCATACCTGCCGCCGAATCGCCCATGTCGCCGACTACACGGGCGAAGCCGTCATGCAGAGCCTGATTACCCAAATACGCCGCCGCCTGAACATCCGCGTTTGCGAGCGGCAGATGGCGTTGGACGTTCAAACCGAATCAGGCGCAGCGTGCGGACTGACCGTCCTCGACTGCCGAACGCAAGAAATCGACCGCATCCGCGCCCGCCATACCGTACTCGCAGGCGGCGGCTTGGGACAGATTTATGCCGCCACCACCACGCCGCCTGAATGCACGGGCGACGCCATCGCCATGGCGATACGCGCAGGCTGCGCAGTCGAAAACCTCGAATTTATCCAATTCCACCCCACAGGCTTGGCAAGGCCGTCTGAAAACGGCCGCACCTTCCTGATTTCCGAAGCCGTACGCGGCGAAGGCGGCATCCTGACCAACCAATCGGGCGAACGGTTTATGTCGCATTACGACCGCCGCGCCGAACTTGCGCCGCGCGACATCGTTGCCCGCGCCATCGCCGCCGAAATCGCCAAACAAACGCAAGATTTCGTCTCGCTCGACATCAGCCATCAACCGGCAGCGTTTGTCCGTCAGCATTTCCCTTCCATTCATCGGCACTGCCTGTCCCAATGCGGCTTGGACATCACGCGCCAAGCCATCCCCGTCCGCCCCGTGCAACACTATAC
>NZ_JBQCVF010000632.1:0-923 GCF_051962515.1 Neisseria sp. P0009.S007
TTCAAACTGTTCCAGTTTCACGCCTGCCAATGCTGCTTGCAACTCGAAACCTATGGAGCAGCAGCCTGCCGCAGCGCCGATCAGGTATTCCATCGGATTTGGGGCGGCGTTTTCACCTCCCATGTTTTTCGGTTCGTCTGTGGTAAAGGCAGGGAAGCGGCGCACGGAGATTTCGTTCTTCGTGCCGGATACCCAGCGCGAATCGGCGCGTAATACTGCCTTGCCTTTTGTATGGTCGTTTTCAACCGCTGCCATGGTAGTTCGAAAACGTTCGATATCTAACCCGTTAATCATGTTTTGTCCTTTCATATGATGAATTGCAGATGGTTTTTCGCTACACTTACACGCCCATTTTCCACGCGGAGATGCGCTTCAAATTATCCACCGTGTCGTGATTGACGATGGCGGCGAACGTGCTGTCCAGTTTGGCAATTTCAGCTTTGTCTTCATCGCTGAGGGCAAAGTCAAAGACGTTCAAGTTTTCCGCCATACGTTCGGGTTTGGTGGATTTTGCCAACACGATGATGTCGCGTTCCACCAGCCAGCGGGTAATCACCTGCGCCATGGATTTGCCGTATTTCGTGCCGATTTTGCTTAATACGGGATTGTGGAAAATATCGTTTTTGCCTTCGGCAAACGGTGCCCATGCTTCCACGGCAATGCCTTCAGCCTGCAAAGCGGCAACGGCTTCGGTTTTTTGTTGGAACGGATTGATTTCAATCTGATTAGCCTGCGGCATCACTTTATTGAATAGTCCCAAATCCACCGCGCGTACGGGCGAAAATTTTTAAAGTTTGAAAAATGCTTGGGAATTTGACCGCACTTTTTACGTAGAGATAAGGAAAAGGTCGTCTGAAAAACTCAAATTAAGGTTTTCAGTCGACCTTTTTGAAAATAAACAACTTAATATAAATTATTGAAAA
>NZ_JBQCVF010000633.1:0-922 GCF_051962515.1 Neisseria sp. P0009.S007
AATCAAGCCTTCAGCTTTTTCTTTGGCTTCTTCAGCCAAGTGTGCTACTTTCTCTTTGGCTTCATCGGCTAAAGCAGTTGCTTTTTCTTTAGCTTCTTCAAACAATTGCGAACCTTTTGCTTTACCTTCTTCTAAAGCGTCACTGGCTTTGCTTTCAATATCTGATGCTGCTTCTTTTACTTTGCCAACGCCTTGTTGAACCAAGCCTTCAGCTTCAAGTTTAGCATTGCTGGATACATCGCCAGCCACTTCTTTTACTTTACCGCTGATTTTATCTAATTCGCCGCTCATGGTTATACTCCTGGATTAATGTTGATAAGATTAGTGCTGCATTACCTTATGTCGGGGGCTTCGTTTCAACTTTAAAGGCCGTCTGAAAGACAAAACATGATAAAACGAGTTAAATCAGGTCAATCCATCTGTTTCAATATCGCTTCGGCTACTGCCTTGCCTATCATCTTACTGCCGAACTCATTGAAATGAAGCCCGTCACACAGCATCACATCAGTCAAGTCCTGCTCAAACATCAAGCTGTATAAATCATTGACAGCAAAACCATATTGCCTTGCCAAATCCTCCGCCACACGGTTATAGGCCTTCAAATCAGCCAGATAGCGGCGCGAGGGTTTGAGGATATTGTGTACGCTTTCCAAAAAGGGCGTACTGCTCGCCCAAATAATTTTTGCACCTGTCTGTTTCAGATAATCGAAAATTTGGGTCAGGTTATTGCGATAGGTTTCTATATCGGCCACCGGCTCATTACAGCCTTGATTGTGGCGGATATCGTGCAAACCGCAGTTGATGTGGATAATGTCTCCCACAGTCGCGCCCTCTGTCCCTTGCCCGATATGCTCTAACACATCATGCGACGAACGGCAGTTTTCCGATGGAGAAACAATATCCACCTCAGGCAAAGCGGCGC
>NZ_JBQCVF010000634.1:0-922 GCF_051962515.1 Neisseria sp. P0009.S007
TTTTTGCGGAATTTCTTGGGCATTTTGTGTCAAGGTATAGGCATTATCTTCGCCATCGGCAAGGCCGCAGGGGCGCAAGATGGTCCAATTCAAACCGCTTTGTTTGAGATAGATTTCGGCTTCCGTTTTTGCACGAACGGCTTCGCCGAGTGCCTGTTTGAACGGCTCGCTCATCATGTCCCATTGTTCGCCGCAGCCCATGCTGGTAATCAGTACAAAGCGGGCTTGCGGATTGACGGCTTTTGTAGCGGCAATGATGTTGATATTGCTCAGCGCATCGCTGCGGACGCCCTCTTCGTTTTTGCCGCCGACAAAACTGATCACGGTATCGGGACGGTATTGTGCCAACGCTTTATCGAGCGCGTCGGCATCAAGTGCATCGGCGACGACGGTTTGAATATTGTGTTCGGCAAAAAAGCTGTCTTCAGACGGCTTTCTCAATACGGCAACGACATCGGCTGAGTCAGTCAATGTGCGGATATAGGCGCGGCCGGATGGGCCGTTGGCTCCGAAGATGAGTTGCATGTTTGGGGTCCTTTGTATGGTAGATGTTTGTTGTTAGAAAATCCGCTCCTCTATTCAACAAGGAACGGATTTTCAGGCCGTCTGAAACTGTTTAAGCGGCATCAAACAGTTTGCGCATGGCTTCGATTTGATGTTGTTTCAACTCGCCTGCTTCGTCGCGGCCGACGAAAATTTTAAACATGGCGCCGCCGTTGCGGTTGATAAAGTTGAGCGAGCAAGTGGCTTTGCCCATGAAAGGACGTTCCAAAAGGTAGATGGATGCGCAGTTTTCGTAGTAGATGTGGCCGTGTACGCCGCCGTCGGTTTCAGGATGGTCAAAATTGTAGAAACCGCGGCCGACTTTGCCGTTAGGCAGTTTGCCGCTGACTTCGACGATGGCATCGGGGGTGTGGGCGAT
>NZ_JBQCVF010000635.1:0-919 GCF_051962515.1 Neisseria sp. P0009.S007
ACGTAGCGCTGTACAACGAGTTCACTTTGGACGATTTCCGCCAATTGGAAGAAGCCTTGTTGGCCGCAAAACAAAAAATCCATCTGCCCGACATCCTGTTGGACTTGTCCATGTTGAAAGACTTCACCATCGATATGGCGGTCGAACAAATCAAATTCCTCAACCAACACGAAACCGACTTCGGCCGCGTTGCCGTCATTACCGACGACATCTGGATCAGACTCGGCGCGCGCCTTTCCAGCCTCCTGACCAACCAACATCCCAAATATTTCAGCGACGCTACCGAAGCACAGGCTTGGTTGTTGGCAAGCAATTTGAAATAAAGACAAGGCCGTCTGAACACATTACCTAAGCAAATTCAAAACCGCTTAGGCTCAAACAACGACATCACGACATCTGTCAAAGCATCAAAAAGGCCGTCTGAAACCTTGCAACCTGCAAAGTTTCAGACGGCCTTTCATCGTTTTTATTCAAAAACTTACATGACATTCAACACATCAATGCCCAACAACTCCAAGCCTTGTTTCAGCGTATCGCCGGTCAGCTTCGCCAGTTGCAGGCGGCTGTTGCGGGTTGCGCCTTCTGATTTCAAAATCGGGCAGGCTTCGTAGAAGCGGCTGAACAAGGTGGCGATTTGATAGAGGTAGGCGGCGAGGTAGTGCGGATATGCCGTGTCCGCCACGCTTTGCAGCACGTCTTCGAATTTCAGAAGCTCGGCGGCCAGTTGTTTTTCCAAAGGTTCGGTCAAAACGGTTGGCGCATTTGCGTCCCATTCGCCTGCTTTGCGGAACACGCTTTGTACGCGTGTGTAGGCGTATTGCAGGTAGGGGGCGGTGTTGCCCTCAAACGAAAGCATGGCGTCCCAGTCGAACACATAATCGCTGGTGCGGTTTTTGCTCAAATCGGCGTATTTGACCGC
>NZ_JBQCVF010000636.1:0-918 GCF_051962515.1 Neisseria sp. P0009.S007
TTGATTACCATGCACTTGCGTGAAGACCGCCGCCATATTAAAGATGCGGACGTGTTCGCCGTTAAAAACGCCATCCGTACACGCCTGAATTTGGAAATGGCGTTGACGGAAGAAATGCTGGAAAACGCGCTCAACGTCATGCCGGAAGATGTGTGCATCGTGCCTGAAAAACGCCAAGAAGTAACCACAGAAGGCGGTTTGGACGTATTGGCGCAACAGGATAAAGTGGCCGAGTTCACCAAAATCTTGACCGATGCAGGCATCCGCGTGTCCTTGTTTATCGATGCCGACAACGCGCAAATCCAAGCCGCTTATGATGTCGGCGCGCCCGTTATCGAGTTGCATACCGGTGCGTATGCCGATGCACACGGCCACGCCGAGCAGATGAAACAATTCGAGCGCATTCAAAACGGTGCGCATTACGCCAGCGATTTGGGCTTGATCGTCAACGCCGGACACGGCCTGACCATTCACAACGTAACGCCGATTGCTCAAATTCTCGCCATCCGCGAGTTGAACATCGGGCATTCGCTGATTTCCCAAGCACTCTTCCTCGGCTTGCCAGAAGCTGTCCGCCAAATGAAGGAAGTCATGTTCAGAGCCAGAATGCTGCCTTAACGGCATCAGCCATACAGGCTAAAGCGGTTTGCTTTGGCCGGTATCCACACTTTCAGACGGCCTGACTATTTAAATAAGGAGCAGACCCATGATTTACGGAATAGGTACAGACATTGTTTCCCTCAAACGTATTATCCGTTTGAACAAAAAATTCGGACTGGCATTTGCGCAACGCATTCTCAGCCCGGAAGAGCTGTTGGAGTTTCCACAGGCAGGCAAACCAGTCAACTATCTTGCCAAACGCTTTGCCGCCAAAGAGGCTTTTGCCAAAGCCGTCGGTACGGGCATACGCGGCGTGGT
>NZ_JBQCVF010000637.1:0-918 GCF_051962515.1 Neisseria sp. P0009.S007
GCTCCTATCAGCCTTAGCCGAACATGGCTCAACCCTGCTGACATGTGACGAACAGTTCCTACCCTGCGGACAATGGCTGCCTTATGCCCAATATCACCGCCAACTTAAAATCCTCAAGCTGCAGCTGAATATAAGCGAACCCTTAAAAAAGCAACTCTGGCAACATATCATCCGCCAAAAAATCCTAAATCAAGCATTTGTCGCAGACGAAACAGGCAATGATCTTGCCGCCAAACGGCTGCGCACTTTGGCAGTCGAAGTCCGTTCGGGCGATACAGGAAACCGTGAAGCCCAAGCTGCCGCCCTCTACTTCCAAGCCCTCTTTGGAGAAAAGTTTACTCGCAATGACAACAATGCCGTCAATGCCGCATTGAACTACACCTACGCCGTACTCCGTGCAGCAGTTGCACGCGCCCTGACTTTATATGGATGGTTGCCTGCATTAGGCTTGTTTCATAGAAGCGAACTAAATCCATTCAACCTCGCCGATGACTTTATCGAACCCTTACGCCCATTGGCCGACCTGGTCGTTATACATTTGCATGAACAAGGCCGTCTGAAAACTGATCTGACCCCTAATATCAAACAAAACCTTATCAAGACCCTTCACTGTCAAATCTGCATCGAACGGCAATACTTCAGCACCTTGGCTGCCATAGACAAAATGATTTCCTCATTTCAAGCCAGCGTAACTGACAAAAATGCCAAACAGCTGAAACTGCCTGAAATCTTGCCATTGAAAGAATACCAATATGAGTGAGGCCAAATTTATGAGGATTATTGTCTTCTTCGACCTACCGGTTACCACAGCGGCAAAGCGCAAAGCTGCCAATCAATTCCGCCAGTTTCTATTAAAAGATGGATACCAAATGCTCCAGCTTTCCGTATACAGCCGTATTGTCAAAGGTCGAGATTCGT
>NZ_JBQCVF010000638.1:0-917 GCF_051962515.1 Neisseria sp. P0009.S007
TTCAAAAAAGCAGCCGAGCAGGAAAAAGAATGGGCGGCCTATCTGTTTAAAGACGGCTCAATGATTGGCCTGAACAAAGAAATTTTGGCTCAATACGTTGAATACATTACCAATCTGCGTATGCAGGCGGTTGGCCTTCCTGCCGGATTTGAAGGTGCAACCCAAAATCCGATCCCTTGGATTAACGCATGGCTGTCTTCTGACAATGTACAGGTTGCGCCGCAGGAGGTGGAAATTTCCTCTTACCTGATTGGTCAGATTGATTCGGAAGTCAATGCCGACGATTTGGGCGATTTCGAGCTGTAATCGAATATTCGGTTTTATGATCAGGGCCGTCTGAACGGTGTGGCAGAAATCTTTGATTTCGTCTTTACACCGTTTCAGACGGCCTTTCCAATCCAAACAAATCATATGGCACTCATCAGCACACACGACAAAACCTTCCAACTCCAACAAGGTGAAACCTTATTGGAGGGCTTGGAGCGCACCGGACACGAGGTTGAATACCAATGTCGCAGCGGCTATTGCGGTTCATGCCGGGTTAAAATCTTGGATGGAAAAGTCTCTTATGATAATTTTCCGCTCGCTTTTGTCGCGCCCGGAGAAATTTTGCCGTGCTGCTGCCGAGTTACTGAAGACATCAAGCTTGATTGTCGAGAGCGAATTAAAGAGCCGGATTTATTTGATGTCGATTTATTTGAAGACAAATAAAAAATGCCGTCTGAACATTGTGGCCGAAATCTTTGATTTCATTTCCACCGTTCAGACGGCATTTTGTTTAAGCAACCTTATTTACGTTCGCCAACCGGCAAAACAGTACGGCCGAAAGATTCATTGATAACCTCTGCCGCTGCCAAGTAGAACGCACCAAGTGCAGTTACCAAGCCTAAGCAACCGCCGATATGGACGATGCTATG
>NZ_JBQCVF010000639.1:0-916 GCF_051962515.1 Neisseria sp. P0009.S007
CTTCGACGACTGTGAAGGGCAATACGCCGACGTTGTTGCCGTGGGCTTTCATGAAGTTGCGGCTGTTGGCACCGGTATAACGCCAAATCGGATAGCTGACCGGCGTTTGTTTTAGGAACTTGCCGATGTTGTCAGTGGTATCCAGCGCGATGCCGACCATATCGACGCTGCCTTTTTTCTGAGCTTTGTACCATGCGGACATGGCGGGCATTTCTTTACGGCAGGGGCCGCACCAGGTTGCCCAAAGGTTGACCACGCGCACGGGGGCTTTGAGCGAGTCCAGGCTTTGCGGTTTGTTGTCCTGCCAGCCTGCTGTTTCATCGGCGGCAAAGGCCGGCACAGCGGTAAAAACGGCGGCGGACAAGAGAAGGGCGGTTAAGGCTTTCATGGTTGTATCCTTGAGGTTGCCAATCGAAATGGGGTTTATTGTAAAACGGTTTGGTGGGTATGCCTACCGATTCATATCAAGATATCAAGTAAAAAGTTTGAGTAAAAATCAGTTGCAGACGATAATAACCGCCATCATTGAATGATTTTGCAATAATACGGAGACTTTTATGCCGTCTGAATTCACACTTTATCACAACCCGCGTTGCAGCAAATCGCGTGCCGCGCTGGCTTTGCTCGAAGAAAAAGGCGTTGCCGCTGACGTAGTCAAATATCTGGATACCGCGCCTGATTTGGCGACTTTGCAGGATATGTTTGCCAAACTCGGTATCGAATCAGTGCGCGACATGATGCGCACGAAAGACGATTTGTATAAAGAACTGGGTTTGGACAATCCCGATTTGGACAATGCCGCCCTGCTTCAGGCAATTGCCGAACACCCTGCCCTGCTCGAGCGTCCCGTTTTGGTAACGCCTACGCGCGCAGCCATCGGCCGTCCGTTGGAAAACATTGCCGCCCTACTCGGCTG
>NZ_JBQCVF010000640.1:0-916 GCF_051962515.1 Neisseria sp. P0009.S007
TATGGATATTTTGGATAGGCTGGTCGAATTGGCGCAGGTAAAAGGCAGCGTGGATGTTCAATGTCTTTTTCGGGGGGAGTGGTATGTGCGGCATGAGCCAAAGCGTGCGCATGGTTTGGTGCATATCGTCACTGCCGGTTCGGGTTATATCCGAATTGATGGGGAGCAAGAAGCCAAGCTGCTGAGTGCGGGGGATATCATCTTTTTCCCACGCAGCGTAGGGCATACTTTGAGCAGCGACAGCAGTTGTGAAAATCTCGGTGTTGGCGTGCTGACGACTGAAAAAGGCGCATTTAAAGTCAAGCAAAGTCATGCAGGAGGCGATGCGGCTTTGCATCTTTTCTGCGCACGGTTTGAATATGAAGCGCAGGCAGATATTATGGCAGGGCTGCCTGACACGGTTTTGCTGAATATCAACCATCCTTCTTTGCAGTATTTGGTGGCATTGTTACAGTATGAGAGCGGTCAAGCCTTGTCCGGTTCGGTAGCGGTTGTGAACGCATTGGCTTCGGTGTTGCTGGTATTTCTACTTCGAGCCAGCTTGGAAAAAAATGGGGAAGCGCAATTAAGCGGTTTGCTGAATGGTTGGCAGGACAAACGCCTGCGGAATCTGCTTCAGGCAGTAGTGGATAAGCCGGAAGAAGAATGGAATATCGAGAAAATGACCGCGATTGCTAACTTGTCTCGCGCCCAGTTAATGCGAGTATTCAAGCAGCAGACGGGAACAAGCCCGCATGCCTTTGTAAACAGTATCCGCTTACAGCAGGGGGCATTATTGTTGAAACAGACGGCGGATTCGGTTTTATCGGTTGCGCTTTCGGTCGGTTTTCAATCAGAAACGCATTTTGGCAAGGCATTTAAAAAGCAATATGGGATATCGCCGGGGCAATATCGTAAAAGTGATCGCGCTGATGAA
>NZ_JBQCVF010000641.1:0-916 GCF_051962515.1 Neisseria sp. P0009.S007
CTTTTCATCGGCGGCCGTTTCAACGGTAAAGACCTGTTGCCTTACATCGTATCCCAAGTTATCGGTGCGATTGCCGCTGCTGGCGTTCTGTATCTAATTGCTTCCGGTAAAACCGGTTTTGATGCCGTTGCCTCCGGCTTTGCCAGCAACGGTTTCGGCGAACACTCTCCTAACGGTTACGACATGATGGCCGCTTTGCTGATCGAATTCGTACTGACCGCATTCTTCCTGATCATCATCATGGGTTCTACCGACAAACTGGCTCCGGCCGGCTTTGCCCCTATCGCCATTGGCCTGGGTCTGACCCTGATTCACTTGATCAGCATCCCTGTAACCAATACTTCCGTAAACCCTGCACGTTCTACCGGTGTTGCCTTGTTCCAAGGCGGCTGGGCTATTGAACAACTGTGGTTGTTCTGGTTGGCTCCTATTGCCGGCGCAGCAGTTGGCGCGGCTATTTACCGCTTCGTGTTGGCTAACGAAGACAAATAATCTTGACGGAATGACATTCCCGGTGTGGCCGACTCCATAACCGACCGCACCCAAGTTGCCGAGACACAAACGCACCGCCTGACTCAGACGGTGCGTTTGTTTTTGCCATGTTACAATACTTTCTTTTCTCACATTCTCAAACCATCATGCAAACCTTACCTTTTCAAACCGATATCGCCGCCAGAATGCTGGTCAATACCGAAAACGAAACCATCCATCCCGATGCCGTATTCGTACAAACACAAAATGGCTATTGGATTGCTTGGCACGACCAACAAGCCGCCCTGCTTGCCCCCGACACACCACCCGATATTCCCTGCTTTTGGGTGGAAGGCGCAGAAAGCTTAGAAGAGCTGGTAAGCATGGTAGAAAACGGCGAATTTGACGAAGTTGAAGAATTTGACGGCGATGATGATGCTTGGCA
>NZ_JBQCVF010000642.1:0-915 GCF_051962515.1 Neisseria sp. P0009.S007
AGCAACGATTTGTGCCTGTTGGCGCAGTTTGGCTACGTCAAGATTGGCTTTGTTTGTGCCCCAGTCAAAGATAGGCAATGTGATGGACGGTGCAAAAGCCCAAATACCTGTGCCGCTCTTAAACAGGCCGCTCAACTCGCCGGAAGCGGTACCGACCGAACCGGTTAGGCTGATGCGTGGGAAAAACGCCGCACGTGCCGCACCAATATTGGCATTGGCTTGTTTGAGCGCGTGTTCGGCCGCACGGATATCCGGACGGTTGAGCAACACATCCGAACTCAAACCGGCAGGCAGTTTAGTCATTTTGAACTGCTTGCTCAAAGGCAAACCGGCAGGCAGATCTTCGGGTAAAGGTTGATTAATCAGCATAGCCAAGGAATTGCGCGCTTGCTCGCGGTTTTTTACCGCGGATGCGTAATCGGCTTTGGCTGATTCAATCAGGGCTTCCTGTTGGCGCAAATCAACGGCGGAAATCACGCCGGCCTTATGGCGTAATTGTGAAAGCTTGTAAGTCGCTTCACGGGTTTGCAATACGCGTTGTGCCAATGCCATGGTTTCTTCAGCGTAGCGTTCATTAAAGTAGGCTTTGGCAACGGTAGAAATCAGGGTCAGATGCGCGGCATCGCGGTTGGCGGCCACATTGAAATAACCTTGCAACGCGGCTTCGCTGGTGCTGCGGACACGGCCGAAAAGGTCAAGTTCATAAGAGGCTGCGCCCAAACCCACGCTGTATTGGCTGCTGACGCTGCCGCCGCTCAAGCTGCCTTGACGCGAACCTGTACCGCTGGCATTGACGGTTGGCAACAAATTATTACGCGCAATCATATATTGCTTGCGATAGATTTCCGCATTCAGCGCGGCTGTACGCAAATCGGTATTGCGTTCCAATGCGATGTCGATCAGGCGGTGAAGGCG
>NZ_JBQCVF010000643.1:0-915 GCF_051962515.1 Neisseria sp. P0009.S007
AGCAACGATTTGTGCCTGTTGGCGCAGTTTGGCTACGTCAAGATTGGCTTTGTTTGTGCCCCAGTCAAAGATAGGCAGCGTGATTGACGGTGCAAAAGCCCAAATACCCGTACCGCTCTTAAACAGACCGCTCAGCTCGCCGGAAGCGGTACCGACAGAACCGGTCAGGCTGATACGTGGGAAAAACGCCGCACGTGCCGCACCGATATTGGCATTAGCTTGTTTGAGCGCGTGTTCGGCCGCACGGATATCCGGACGGTTGAGCAACACGTCCGAACTCAAACCGGCAGGCAGTTTAGTGATTTTGAACTGTTTACTCAAAGGCAGACCGGCAGGCAAGTCTTCGGGTAAAGGTTGATTAATCAACATAGCCAAAGAATTGCGCGCTTGCTCGCGGTTCTTTACCGCGGATGCGTAATCAGCTTTGGCCGATTCGATCAGCGCTTCCTGTTGGCGCAAATCAACGGCGGAAATCACGCCGGCCTTATGGCGCAATTGCGAGAGCTTGTAAGTCGCTTCACGGGTTTGCAACACGCGTTGTGCCAATGCCATGGCTTCTTCGGCGTAGCGCTCGTTAAAGTAGGCTTTGGCCACGGTAGAAATCAGGGTCAGATGGGCGGCATCGCGGTTGGCAGCCACATTAAAATAACCTTGCAACGCGGCTTCGCTGGTGCTGCGGACACGGCCGAAGAGGTCAAGCTCATAAGAGGCTGCGCCCAAACCCACGCTGTATTGGCTGCTAACGCTGCCGCCACTCAAACTGCCTTGACGCGAACCTGTACCGCTGGCATTGACGGTTGGCAACAAATTATTACGCGCAATCATGTATTGCTTGCGGTAGATTTCCGCATTCAGCGCGGCTGTACGCAAATCGGTATTGCGTTCCAATGCGATGTCGATCAGGCGGTGAAGGCG
>NZ_JBQCVF010000644.1:0-915 GCF_051962515.1 Neisseria sp. P0009.S007
CGAAGAGGGCAAACGGGTCGAAGTTGCCTTGCAGGGCAACTTGTTCGCCGACGCGACGGCGTGCTTCGCCGATGTTGCAGGTCCAGTCCAGGCCCAATGCGTCTGCGCCGATTTCTGCCATGCTTTCCAGCCATAAGCCGCCGCCTTTGGCAAATACGATAACAGGCACGCGGCGGCCTTCGCTTTCGCGTTTGAGTCCGGCAACGATTTGTCGGATGTACTTCAGGCTGAATTCTTTAAATGCGGCATCGCTCAACACGCCGCCCCAAGTATCGAAAATTTGTACGGCTTGTGCGCCGGCATCGATTTGGGCATTGAGATAAGCGGTAACGGCTTGGGCGTTGGTGTCGAGGATTTTATGCAGTAAATCAGGGCGCGAATACATCATTGTTTTGATGGTGCGGAATTCTTTGCTGCTGCCGCCTTCGACCATGTAGCAGGCGAGTGTGAACGGGCTGCCGGAGAAGCCGATGAGTGGCACGCGGCCGCCCAGTGCTTTACGGATGGAAGTTACTGCGTCAAAGACGTATTGCAGTTTTTCCATATCGGGAACTTGCAGTTTGGCAATGTCGGCTTCGTGTTGCAAGGCACGTTCAAATTTCGGGCCTTCGCCTTCGGCAAAATACAGACCCAAACCCATGGCGTCGGGTACGGTCAGAATGTCGGAAAACAGAATCGCTGCGTCCAGATCAAAACGTTCTAAAGGCTGGATGGTAACTTCGGTTGCCAGCTCGGTGTTTTTACACAAATCGAGAAAGCTGCCTGCGCGTGCGCGTGTGGCTTTGTATTCAGGCAGATAGCGTCCGGCTTGGCGCATCATCCAGATGGGCGTGTATTCGACAGGCTGTTTGAGCAGGGCGCGGAGGAAAGTGTCGTTTTTCAGAGCAGTCATGATAAATAGGCTTTCTGATTTGG
>NZ_JBQCVF010000645.1:0-915 GCF_051962515.1 Neisseria sp. P0009.S007
TCATCATGCAGTGTAAACCGACAGACAATTTTGCGAAATTAATGCAGTTTCAAGTGGATAGGGCCCGTGAAACTTATCGTGAGGCTATGTTGCTTTTGCCGACTGCGGATAAGAAATCGCAAAAAGTCGGCCTGATTATGGCGGCCATTTATTATGCGTTGTTAAATGAAATCGACCGTGATGGTGCGCAAAATGTGTTGACTTACAAAATTGCGATTCCTTCTCCCCGTAAAAAACGTATTGCTTTGAAAACTTGGCTGTTTGGATTTAAACCATGAATATTCGGCGTCCAAAAATTGCTGTGATTGGTGCCGGTTGGGCAGGTTTGTCTGCGGCGGTTTCCCTGATTCAACGAGCTGATATTGCTTTGTTTGAAGCCGGGAGGCAAGCGGGCGGTAGGGCGCGTGCCTTAGCAGGGAAAGATGATGGATTCAGCTTTTTGGATAATGGGCAGCATATTTTATTGGGTGCGTATCATGGTGTTCAAACTTTGATGCAACATATTGGCGTTCAACCTGAATCAGCCTTTTTACGCCAGCCTTTGCAATGGTACATCCATGAGGGATTGCAATTTCAGACGGCCTCTCTGCCTGCGCCTTGGCATTTGCTTGTCGGTATCCTGCTTGCAAAAAATCTTTCCTTTTCATTGAAAATCAAATTGCTGTCGGATATGTCGGCATTGCAGCGGTGGGCAGGCCATCATAAAACTGATTTGACCGTTGCAAAGTGGTTGAGAACACGAAATGTTCCCCGCAGCCTGCTTGGCCAATTTTGGCAACCTTTGGTCTGGGGTGCTTTAAATACGCCGTTAGAACAGGCATCGTTGCGCATTTTATGCAATGTATTGAATGATGGCGTGTGGTCTGAAAAGGCGAACAGCGATTATCTTTTGCCTAAGCAGGATTTAGGGCGGAT
>NZ_JBQCVF010000646.1:0-914 GCF_051962515.1 Neisseria sp. P0009.S007
TTGGCGGTTGCCGAGTCGCTGCAAAAGCGCGGCCATCATGTGATTTGGCTGGGCAGTCAGGATTCGATGGAAGAGCGCATTGTGCCGCAATACGGCATACGCTTGGAAACGCTGGCGATTAAAGGCATCCGCGGCAACGGCATCAAGCGCAAGCTGATGTTGCCGTTTACACTGTATAAAACCGTCCGTGCGGCTCAGCAGATTATTAAGAAACACCGTGTCGAGTGTGTTATCGGTTTTGGCGGTTTCGTTACTTTCCCCGGCGGCTTAGCGGCAAAAATTTCCGGTGTGCCGATTGTGATTCACGAGCAAAACGCCGTAGCCGGTTTGTCCAACCGCCAATTGTCGCGTTGGGCAAAACGTGTCTTGTACGCTTTCCCCAAAGCCTTTCAACATGAAGGCGGCTTGGTGGGTAATCCTGTCCGTGCCGATATTGCGGCATTGCCTGTTCCCGAAGAACGCTTTGAAAACCGTCAAGGCCGTCTGAAAGTTTTGGTGGTGGGCGGCAGTTTGGGTGCGGATGTGTTGAACAAAACCGTTCCGCAAGCTTTGGCATTATTGCCTGAGGAGGTTCGTCCGCAAATGTATCATCAGTCCGGCCGCAATAAATTGGGCAACTTGCAGGCGGATTACGATGCGTTGGGTGTGCAAGCCGAGTGCGTCGAATTTATTACCGATATGGTGTCTGCCTACCGCGATGCCGATTTGGTAATTTGCCGTGCCGGCGCGCTGACGATTGCCGAATTGACGGCTGCCGGTTTGGGCGCATTGCTGGTGCCGTATCCGCACGCAGTGGACGACCATCAAACAGCCAATGCGCGTTTTATGGTACAGGCTGAAGCTGGTTTGCTGCTGCCGCAAACTCAACTGACGGCAGAAAAACTGGCCGAAATCCTCGGCGGATTAAACCGTGA
>NZ_JBQCVF010000647.1:0-914 GCF_051962515.1 Neisseria sp. P0009.S007
TTGGCGGTTGCCGAGTCGCTGCAAAAGCGCGGCCATCATGTGATTTGGCTGGGCAGTCAGGATTCGATGGAAGAGCGTATCGTGCCGCAATACGGCATACGTTTGGAAACGCTGGCCATTAAAGGCATACGCGGCAACGGTATTAAGCGCAAGCTGATGTTGCCGTTTACGCTGTATAAAACTGTCCGTGCGGCGCAGCAGATTATTAAGAAACACCGTGTCGAGTGCGTTATCGGTTTTGGCGGTTTTGTTACTTTCCCTGGTGGCTTGGCGGCAAAAATTTCCGGTGTGCCGATTGTGATTCACGAGCAAAACGCCGTAGCCGGTTTGTCCAACCGCCAACTGTCGCGTTGGGCAAAACGTGTCCTGTACGCTTTCCCCAAAGCATTTCAACATGAAGGCGGATTGGTGGGTAACCCTGTCCGTGCTGATATTGCGGCATTGCCTGTTCCCGAAGAACGCTTTGAAAACCGTCAAGGCCGTCTGAAAGTTTTGGTGGTGGGTGGCAGTTTGGGTGCGGATGTATTGAACAAAACCGTTCCGCAAGCTTTGGCATTATTGCCTGAGGAGGCTCGTCCGCAAATGTATCATCAGTCCGGCCGCAATAAATTGGGCAACCTGCAGGCAGATTACGATGCTTTGGGTGTACAAGCCGAGTGCGTCGAATTTATTACCGACATGGTGTCCGCCTACCGCGATGCCGATTTGGTGATTTGCCGTGCCGGCGCGCTGACGATTGCCGAGTTGACGGCTGCAGGTTTGGGTGCATTGCTGGTGCCATATCCGCACGCAGTGGACGATCATCAAACAGCCAATGCGCGCTTTATGGTGCAGGCCGAAGCTGGTTTGCTGCTGCCGCAAACTCAACTGACGGCAGAAAAACTGGCCGAAATCCTCGGCGGATTAAACCGTGA
>NZ_JBQCVF010000648.1:0-911 GCF_051962515.1 Neisseria sp. P0009.S007
GCTTTTTCGGCGGCGATGCCGTTGCGCTCGATACAGGGGATTTGCACCAAGCCGCCGACAGGGTCGCAAGTCAGGCCTAAGTGGTGTTCCATGGCCATTTCGGCGGCATTTTCCACTTGTTTCGGTGTACCGCCGATAACTTCGGCGTATGCACCCGCCGCCATGGAACATGCCACGCCGACTTCGCCTTGACAGCCGACGTCCGCACCGGAAATCGACGCATTGGTTTTATACAAAATACCGATGGCACCGGCAGTCAGCAGGAAGTCCTCAACACGCGATTGGTTAGCGTGCGGATTAAATTTGCGGAAATAGTGCAAGACGGCAGGAATAATGCCTGCCGCTCCGTTGGTGGGTGCGGTTACGACACGGCCGCCGGCGGCGTTTTCTTCATTGACCGCCATGGCGTACACCATCGGCCAAAGTTGGGTATTGACGATTTCGCTTTCGCGCAGGACTTTGAGTTTGGCTGCCAACTGCGGCGCACGGCGGCGAACGTTCAAGCCGCCGGGCAACTGTCCTTCCGCACCCAAGCCGCGCTTGATGCAGTTTTCCATCACATCGGCCACGGCGGCCACTCGGCGGCGCACTTCCGCCTCATCACAACCTGCCAACGCCGCTTCATTGGCCAACACGACTTCGGAAATATTTAACTGGTTCAGACGGCATTGTGCCAGCAACTCGTCGCAGTTTTTGTAAGGATATGGCACGTCTGAATTTTCTTGCGCTTCTTGTGCAAACCCTTCGTCTGTTACGATAAAACCGCCGCCGACTGAATAATAGATCTGCTCTTTCAGCTTCTGGCCGTCTGAATGGTAGGCGATAAAGTTCAAACCGTTCGGATGTTTGGGCAACACTTTGTCGCCGCGGATATCCAAATCTTTTTCAGGATTGAAGGCCATTTCACGGCC
>NZ_JBQCVF010000649.1:0-910 GCF_051962515.1 Neisseria sp. P0009.S007
TTAAACCGTCTGGATTTAATCCTGCCTGACGAAGCCGGTAAAACCGACTGGCGCGCTTTGGCCTACCGTTGGCACAGTGTGGGCAAAAAAGGTATTTTGGAAAGCCTGCCGCGTCCGCATACGTTTCCTTTGAGCAGATTGGCGGCAGTCGGTTCGCAAACCGACCGGCTGAAACGCAATACCGAGCAATTTTTGGCAGGTCGTCCGGCAAATAATGTCTTGATGACCGGCGCGCGCGGTACGGGGAAATCCTCCTTGGTTAAAGCGTTGTTGCACGAATACGCTGAGCGTGGCCTGCGACTGATTGAAGTGGACAAAAGCGATTTGATCAGTCTGCCGGCTTTGTTGACGTTGTTGTCCGAGCGCCCTGAGAAGTTTATCGTTTTCTGCGATGATTTGTCGTTTGAAACCGGCGATGAGACCTATAAAGCCTTGAAAACTGCTTTAGACGGTGGACTGTCGCAACGTTGCACCAATGTTTTGGTTTATGCCACTTCCAACCGTCGTCATTTAATTCCCGAATACATGGATGAAAACGGCGGTACTACGGGCACTCGCGGCGAAATCCATCAGAAAGAGGCCGTCGAGGAAAAAATCTCCCTTTCCGACCGCTTCGGCTTATGGCTGAGTTTTTATCCTTTCGATCAAAACGATTATCTGACCGCTGTTGCCAACTGGTTGGACGATTTCAATGTGCCTTTTGACGATACGGCGCGCCAAGCCGCATTGCAATGGGCGCAAATGCGCGGCAGCCGTTCAGGCCGCTCGGCATGGCAGTTTGCCTGCGACTGGGCAGGCCGGTTGCCGGAAGAAAGAGTGTTGGATTAAGGCTGAAAAAGCAAAGGCCGTCTGAATATGGTTTCAGACGGCCTTTTTGTATTTTTATTTATCCATCAGCGCAAGCATGAAG
>NZ_JBQCVF010000650.1:0-909 GCF_051962515.1 Neisseria sp. P0009.S007
AGAATATCACGCAGTACTGCTTGCCGATATTGATCAAGATTAATGACCTGATCGGAGCGTGCCTCTTTTTTTCTGCGCGGTTCTTCATCTGTTAGTCTGTCAAATAAAGTGGGTAACAGTTGATTTTTGAATTGCGACATGTTTAATTGCTGAGTTTGAAGGATGGATAGATTTTAATGATTTTGTTCAAATCTAATATTACGAATATCTAAAAGGCCAAAATCATGGTTATCGGTATACAAAGTTTTTTGACCAACTCCTGTAAAGAGTTGCTCTACTATTTCAATCCAGTCAGTTTGTGAGCACTTCATTAGCAGATCTGACCATGCTGTTTCCTCACCAGGCATAACAGTATAGCGAGCAGGACTAGTACATTGAATACACTCACCATTAGTAAATTTAATTTCAGACGCTCTCCAGATGATGTCCAGTAAGGAACTTGGAGCCTTAAAAGAAATATTTTCAATAGAATCCCATGTTTGCCAGTAATAGTGACCTTGATAGAAATATTCATAAACGAAGGCGGTGCGCACGTCTCCATCCATAATCCAGTCGCCATCAATTTCAGAAACTGATTTATCTGCTAAAAGGTAAGTAATATGTACGGGGGAGCCGTCTATATTCTCAGATAACACAGTATAATCATCGACAAGAGCCTTGTTTTTCTGTTCTGAAACATGGGCAACTAAAGAGAGTTGCTTTTGAAGAATATCAAGTTTACTTGCGTGCTGTTCTAGAGTTTTGGGTTTTTGCTGTGTTTCCAAGACTGCTTGGCGACGTATTTCAGCAGAAATATTTTCAATAAGGTAGAGCATCAGGGGCTTTTGAGTATCGGGAAAGAGTTTTTGGTATTGCCCAATCTGTTTTAAAGCCTGTTCCCATTTTGCGCAGAGACACCGATATTGAATC
>NZ_JBQCVF010000651.1:0-908 GCF_051962515.1 Neisseria sp. P0009.S007
TTCTTTATTGCCGTCTTAATCATGATCGCCATCGATATGGTATCGCTGAAAAAAAACGGCGCCCACAAAGTCAGCATTAAAGAAGCCCTCGCCTGGAGCGGCATTTGGGTGGCCGTATCCTGCGCATTTGCAGGCTGGCTCTATTTTGAACTGGCGGGCAACCCGACTTATGGGGCCGTTGTCGCCAAAGAAAAAGTCCTCGAATTCTTCACCGGCTATGTGCTTGAAAAATCCCTTGCCGTCGATAACATCTTCGTTTTCCTGATGATTTTCGGCTATTTCAAAGTCGAACCCAAATTCCAACACCGCGTCCTGCTCTATGGCGTATTCGGCGCCATCGTCCTGCGCGCCATCATGATTTTCATCGGCGCGGCACTGGTACAGCAATTCGAATGGATTCTCTACCTTTTCGGCGCATTTCTGCTCTATACCGGCATCCACATGATGAAACCCGAATCGGAAGAAGAGGAAGACCTTTCCCAAAACAAAATCCTGACCCTGCTCAAAAAAGTCATCCCGACCAGCCCACAGTTTGACGGTGAAAAATTCTTTACCCTTGAAAACGGCAAACGCATCGCTACGCCGCTTTTACTGGTATTGATTATGATCGAATTGAGCGACGTCATCTTCGCCGTGGACAGCATTCCCGCTATTTTTGCCGTCACCACCGACCCGTTCATCGTCCTTACCTCCAACATTTTTGCCATCTTAGGCCTGCGCGCCATGTACTTTTTGCTGGCGGATTTTGCCGAACGCTTTATTTTCCTCAAATACGGCTTGGCTTTCGTGTTGAGCTTTATCGGTATCAAGATGTTGATTATGCACTGGGTGCATATCCCGATTTCCATTTCCCTGTCCGTCGTCTTCGGCGCACTGGGTGCATCCATCCTGACTTCTTTGGTGTACAC
>NZ_JBQCVF010000652.1:0-908 GCF_051962515.1 Neisseria sp. P0009.S007
TTCTTTATTGCCGTCTTAATCATGATCGCCATCGATATGGTATCGCTGAAAAAAAACGGCGCCCACAAAGTCAGCATCAAAGAAGCCCTCGCCTGGAGCGGCATTTGGGTGGCCGTATCCTGCGCATTTGCAGGCTGGCTCTATTTTGAACTCGCGGGCAACCCGACTTATGGGGCCGTTGTCGCCAAAGAAAAAGTCCTCGAATTCTTCACCGGCTATGTACTCGAAAAATCCCTTGCAGTCGACAACATCTTCGTTTTCCTGATGATTTTCGGCTATTTCAAAGTCGAACCCAAATTCCAACACCGCATCTTGCTCTATGGTGTATTCGGCGCCATCGTCCTGCGCGCCATCATGATCTTCATCGGCGCAGCCTTGGTACAACAATTTGAATGGATTTTGTACCTCTTCGGCGCCTTCCTCTTATACACCGGCATTCACATGATGAAGCCGGAAGCCGAAGCTGAAGAAGACCTTTCCCAAAACAAAATCCTGACCCTACTCAAAAAAGTCATCCCGACCAGCCAACAGTTTGACGGTGAAAAATTCTTTACCATTGAAAACGGCAAACGCATCGCTACGCCGCTTTTGCTAGTATTGATTATGATCGAATTGAGCGACGTCATCTTCGCCGTTGACAGCATCCCCGCTATTTTTGCCGTAACCACCGACCCATTCATCGTCCTCACTTCCAACATTTTTGCCATCTTAGGCCTGCGTGCCATGTACTTCTTACTGGCAGACTTTGCCGAACGCTTTATTTTCCTCAAATACGGCTTGGCCTTCGTATTGAGCTTTATCGGTATCAAGATGCTGATTATGCACTGGGTACATATCCCGATTTCCATTTCCCTGTCCGTCGTCTTCGGCGCACTGGGTGCATCCATCCTGACTTCTTTGGTGTACAC
>NZ_JBQCVF010000653.1:0-907 GCF_051962515.1 Neisseria sp. P0009.S007
ACGCCGGTATCATGAAATGGCGCAAACGCCGTTCGGTTAAAATGATTTGGCTTTTGGTCGGCTGCGAAAGTTTGCTGTTGTTGGCTTTGATGGTGGCGATGCTTGCGAGGGATGGTTTTGTATTGTCCCGAGATATCGGTTCGGTACTGACGGGTTCAGTTTTTGCCAGCCTGCCGCTGTGGGGTATGGCCTTGGCCCAGACCTTTGCCGTCGCTATTGTTTCTTTGCAAATCAATCGTAAAAAACGTTGATTTTTATATTAAAAATGGGTTGTCCTCGTTTCAGACGGCCTTTTGTTGATGAAACTTCTTACTAAACTTAAAAAGAAAAAGACCCTTTAACCATGCCTTCAGAACACCTTATTTCTTCCACTGCCGCAACGCCGTCTGAACATACCGTTGCGTGGGTGTTCGGTCAGCCTGTCACCGATGTGCCGCAGGATTTGTTTATTCCGCCTGATGCGCTGAAGGTGGTATTGAGCAGCTTCCAAGGGCCGTTGGATTTGTTGCTGTACCTTATCCGCAAGCAAAATATCGATGTCCTCGATATTCCGATGGTGAAGATTACCGAGCAGTATCTGCACTATATCGCCCAAATGGAAGCGTATCAGTTTGATTTGGCGGCAGAATACCTGCTGATGGCGGCGATGCTGATTGAAATTAAATCGCGCCTGCTGTTGCCGCGTCCTGAAGAAGTTGAGGATGAAGAGGCGGATCCGCGTGCCGAGTTGGTGCGCCGTCTGTTGGCTTACGAGCAGATGAAACTGGCGGCTCAGGGCTTGGATGCGTTGCCACGTGCCGGACGTGATTTTGCTTGGGCGTATTTGCCGTTGGAAATTGCGGTCGAAGCGAAGTTGCCGGAAGTGTACGTTGCCGATTTGACGCAGGCTTGGTTGGGTATTTTGTCG
>NZ_JBQCVF010000654.1:0-907 GCF_051962515.1 Neisseria sp. P0009.S007
TTGACATGAAGTGTCTGACCGGTAATGTATTTTGCCTGATCAGAAGCCAAGAACAAGACTGCATCGGCAATATCTTGCGCTTCACCGAATTTGCCCAAAGAAGTTTGCGCTTCAAAGGTTTTGCGGGTTTCTTCCGGCAGGGCGCGGGTCATATCGGTGTCGATAAAGCCGGGGGCAACGCAGTTGACGGTAATGCCGCGGCTGCCGACTTCACGCGCCATAGATTTGGAGAAGCCGATTAAGCCTGCTTTTGCGGCCGCATAGTTGGTTTGGCCGGCATTGCCCATCACGCCGACAACGGATGTGATGTTGATGATGCGGCCGGTACGCTGTTTCATCATGCCGCGCAATACCGCTTTGGAGGCGCGGAAGACGGATTTGAGGTTAACCTGCATGATGTCGTCCCATTCTTCCTCTTTCATGCGCATTAGGAGGTTGTCACGGGTAATGCCGGCGTTGTTGACCAGAATATCCAGTTTGCCGAATTCTTTCTCGATGTCGGCAATCAGGGTTTCGATGGTTTCAGGTTCGGCAGAATTCAATGCACGGCCTTCGCCGCCCCATTGTGCCAAGCGTTCGCCGATTGCAGCCGCACCGCTCTCACTGGTGGCTGTACCGATAACTTTTGCACCGGCCGCAGCCAAAGTATCGGCAATCGCCGTACCAATACCGCGAGAAGCGCCGGTTACCAAAGCGATTTTGCCGCTCAAATCTTGTGTACTCATGTTTTATTCCTTAATTGCGATTGGAAAAATGGTTTCAGACGGCCTTATTTACCTAGGGAGGGTGCTTGATACCGTCGTTTGTTGATTCTTCGTAATAAATATTCTTTGTAGTATGCCCATGCTTTCTTTTTTTGTGCTTGTTTCCCAATTCGTTTGGCTGGTTGTGTAAATTTACTTTTATG
>NZ_JBQCVF010000655.1:0-906 GCF_051962515.1 Neisseria sp. P0009.S007
ATCTAACAATAACTGCAATAATAACCATTTATCTATATTTTAAATTTATCAAATTAAATATTTTGTAAGTAAGTTAGCAGACCGTAGCCAGCCGCGTTCTTGCCTTCCTACACGAATTCTACCTACAAGACACACAAAATTTGGAATTCGTGTTCAAGCTGTGTAGTACACATGTTTGTCTTGTAAACCTCTGTTCTTCCCCCCCAAAGGTCGTCTGAAACCCATTTTCAGACGACCTTTTACCACTTCGCCAAACAAGAATTCCCACTACCCTCTCCCCAAACGTCGCCCGAACCAGTAAACTCCCCATGTTTCAACCACTTCTTGGAAGCAAACCATGCCCCGTATCCACCCGCTCCACCTGTTCCCGCCCCATATCACCGAACGCGGACTGCTGTATTTTCAGCAGGGCAAGCAAGCTGTAGCCTACATCAAACCGCGTGCGTGCCTTCGGGCACACACCCTACCTATGAATCACAAAGAATTTGAAATTTATGTGTAGCCAGCGTAGCCTGTCTAGCAAGCCGTAGCCTGTATCCAACCGCGTGCGTGCCTTTGGGCACACACCCTACCTGCAATCCCACAAAACCCGTATGTAGGGTGTGCGCGGTACGCACGCACGCGGTCTTTTGAAAAAATATTCTTTCCAATCAAACCAAAGGCCGTCTGAAAGCACTTTTCAACTTTCAGACGGCCTTTTTATATTCATATTTCTGTTTATTTTTCCAACCGTGCAATCAGTTCATCGGCCAAGTCTAGATAAGCCTGGGTGCCTTTGGCGTGGGCATCGTAGACGAGGGCGGGGAGGCCGTGGCTGGGGGCTTCGGCTAGGCGGATGTTGCGGGGGATGACGGTGTCGAAGAGCAGGTTGCCGAAGTGTTGTTTGAGCTGTTCGCTGACTTCGAC
>NZ_JBQCVF010000656.1:0-905 GCF_051962515.1 Neisseria sp. P0009.S007
TTGGGTTACAACGTATTCATGACGCGCAACGAAGACATCTTTATCCCATTGGGCGTACGCGTTGCCAAAGGCCGTGCACGCAATGCCGACGTATTCGTGTCCATCCACGCCGATGCCTTTACCAGCCCGTCCGCTCGCGGTACCGGCGTGTATATGCTCAATACCAAAGGCGCGACCAGCTCGGCGGCAAAATTCCTTGCCCAAACCCAAAACAACGCCGATGCCATCGGTGGCGTACAAACCAGCGGCAACCCCAATGTCGACAACGCCATTTTAGACATGACCCAAACCGCAACCCTGCGCGACAGCCGCAAGCTCGGCCATTCCGTCTTGACCGAATTAGGCAAGCTCAACCAGTTGCACAAAGGCCGCGTTGACGAGGCCAACTTCGCCGTCCTCCGCGCGCCGGATGTTCCGTCCATTTTGGTGGAAACCGCCTTCCTCTCCAACCCTACCGAAGAGCGGCTGCTCAGCAGCGAATCATTCCGCCAACAATGCGCCCAAGCCATTGCCATCGGTATTCAAAAATACATCAATACTGCCGTTTTACGACGCGGATAATGGCTTGATGAAACAAAGGCCGTCTGAAAATTTTTCAGACGGCCTTATCTTTGCAAGCAATCTATTTAACCGCACTTCCCTACCGCAGCCGGATAGACGGATACCTTCGTCTGCGTCAATGCAAACAAGTTTTCCAACTGCATTTGCACCTGACGGTTGGCATGTTCCAAAATCTCAGCCTTACACGCGCTTTGCAACACCTGCCGTCTCGCCTCTTCCTGCACCGTCTTAAATACCGACTTATCCATAGGCAGCAAATTAAACGATCCGGTCTGAATATCGTACACTTCGATATTTTCCAAATCCACGCTCAAAATTTCCACCGCCGGCAGGCTGATTAAGAC
>NZ_JBQCVF010000657.1:0-903 GCF_051962515.1 Neisseria sp. P0009.S007
ACAATTATTTTAGACAGGTTGTTTATAGGCCGAAAGAATGATATTTTTATAAGATTATCGGATTAGTCTTCCTGCGTGCTTTATGCGTTTATTCTCCGGATCTTCAGACGGCCTGAGCCTGTCCTCGCGTTTAAAACTGCTGACTGTGTTATGGGTCGGCTCGGCTTTTTTGTCGATTGCCTTTACCCTGCTGCTTTCTTGGCGTTTGGAAAGCGCGGCCAAAACGATTGAAGATGCGGGCAGCTTGAAAATGCAGGTGTATCGCTTGGCTTATATGGCAAGCGTCCGTACGCCCAATGCTCAAATTGACAACCAAATCAAAGAATTTGAACGTACGCTGGCCAATGTAACGCAAAGCGATGCCATTCATCCGCTGATTCCGTCACAAATGCCGCTGGCTTACGATTTGATCCAATCGATGCTGTTAATTGATTGGGAATCCAACATCAAGCCTTCTTTGCAACATTACGAGCGGCCGACCCAAATCGGCTTATACCGTTTTGCCGGCAATATCGAGCTGTTTTTACAGGCGATGGAAAACGCCAACGAGCAAAATACTTTGTGGCTGCGCCGTTTTCAAATGGCGATGATGTTGATGATTTTAGTGGCTGCCGGCTTGATGATTGTTTGGCATTATTCGTGGATCATCCGGCCGCTGGAAAAATTGCGTGACGGGGTAGAAACCATCAGCGAAGGTCGTTTCGGGGTACAAATCGATACAGACCAAATTCGTGAATTCTCCCAAGTCAGCAAGGGCTTCAACCAAATGAGCCGCCGTCTGAAAACGCTTTATACGGATTTAGAAGGACAGGTTGCCCAACAAACCCAAGACTTGGCCCGGCAAAACCGTGACTTGACCCTGCTCTACCAGACTACGCGCAACCTGCACCAAACCTTTACGCC
>NZ_JBQCVF010000658.1:0-902 GCF_051962515.1 Neisseria sp. P0009.S007
CAAAAGTTTTGGAAGATGTCGGCGTAGTTCTGATAGCTGATGGCAATGTTCAGACGGCCTAAGTCTTCATCAATCGTCGTCAAAGGCGTAAATGGCGGAATGGCGATTTCTTGTTCGGCAAAGCTGATTTTCAAGACGATGGCGAACGGAATCAGAAACAGCACCAAGAGCCAAATATACGGTACGGCAATAACTGCACGCTGGCCGGGGCGGCGAAACAGTTTCTTTTTCAGTTTTTTAAGGTCCATTGCATTTCCCTCAAATTAACTGTACAGAGGTGTCGGTTGGTTTTCAGGCCAGCTGATATAGACGGTCTCGTCCCAAGTCGGCGGCGTAATGTTGCGCACATACCAATAAGGTGCGGGAACTTGGCTTTTGACGACACGGCCGTTGGCGAGTTTGATGTGGTAAATTGCGAAGCTGCCCAAGTAGGCAATTTCTTTAACCGTACCTTGGGCCCAGTTGTGCGCGCCCAAGTGTTCCGGTTTTTCTTTATGCAAATCAATGTCTTCAGGGCGGATGCTGATCCAGATTTCATGCTCGTTCGGAACGCCCAGACCGTGGTCGATGCGGACGTGGTTTTCCAAGCCGTCACATTTGACGATAGAGAAATCGGCGCGGTCGTCAATAACGACGCCGTCAAAAATATTGGTTTCGCCGATAAATTCAGCGGTAAAGCGACTGTTAGGGTAATCGTACACGTCGCTAGGCGTACCGACTTGGCGCAGTTGGCCGTCGGACATAATGGCGATACGGGTAGCCATCGTCATCGCTTCTTCTTGGTCGTGGGTAACCATGATACAGGTTACGCCGACTTGTTCCAGCGTGTTGACCAATTCCAGTTGGGTTTGTTGGCGCAGTTTTTTATCGAGTGCGCCCAAAGGTTCGTCAAGCAGCAGGAT
>NZ_JBQCVF010000659.1:0-902 GCF_051962515.1 Neisseria sp. P0009.S007
ATCCTGCTGCTTGACGAACCTTTGGGCGCACTCGATAAAAAACTGCGCCAACAAACCCAACTGGAATTGGTCAACACACTGGAACAAGTCGGCGTAACCTGCATCATGGTTACCCACGACCAAGAAGAAGCGATGACGATGGCTACCCGTATCGCCATTATGTCCGACGGCCAATTGCGCCAAGTCGGCACACCTAGTGATGTGTACGACTACCCTAACAGTCGCTTTACCGCCGAATTTATCGGCGAAACCAATATTTTTGACGGTGTCGTTGTTGACGACCGCGCCGATTTCTCTATCGTCAAATGTGACGGCTTGGAAAACCACGTCCGCATCGACCACGGCCTGGGCGTTCCGAACGAGCATGAAATCTGGATCAGTATCCGCCCTGAAGATATTGATTTGCATAAAGAAAAACCAGAACATTTGGGCGCACACAACTGGGCTAAAGGCACAGTCAAAGAAATTGCCTACTTGGGCAGCTTTGCGATTTACCACATCAAACTCGCCAACGGCCGTGTCGTCAAAAGCCAAGTTCCCGCACCTTATTGGTATGTGCGTAACATTACGCCACCGACTTGGGACGAGACCGTCTATATCAGCTGGCCTGAAAACCAACCTACGCCTCTGTACAGTTAATTTGAGGGAAATGCAATGGACCTTAAAAAACTGAAAAAGAAACTGTTTCGCCGTCCTGGACAGCGTGCAGTTATTGCCGTGCCGTATATTTGGCTTTTGATTCTGTTTCTGATTCCGTTCGCCATCGTATTGAAAATCAGCTTTGCCGAACAAGAAATCGCTATTCCGCCATTTACGCCGCTGACAACGATTGATGAAGACTTAGGCCGTCTGAACATTGCCATCAGCTATCAGAACTACGCCGACATCTTCCAAAACTTTTG
>NZ_JBQCVF010000660.1:0-902 GCF_051962515.1 Neisseria sp. P0009.S007
AAATGGCCGCCGCCTTCACCCGCGCCGGATTCGATGCTTACGACGTGCATATGTCCGACCTGATGGCAGGCCGCGTCCACCTTGCCGACTTCAAAATGCTGGCGGCGTGCGGCGGCTTCAGCTACGGCGACGTACTCGGCGCGGGCGAAGGCTGGGCGAAATCCATCCTGTTCCACCCCGCCTTGCGCGACCAGTTCGCCGCCTTCTTCGCCGACCCGAACACGCTGACATTGGGCGTGTGCAACGGCTGCCAAATGGTCAGCAACCTCGCCGAAATCATCCCCGGCACGGCAGGCTGGCCGAAGTTCAAACGCAACCTGAGCGAACAGTTCGAAGCGCGCCTGAGCATGGTTCATGTTCCGAAATCCGCGTCGCTGATTCTGAACGAAATGCAAGGTTCCAGCCTGCCTGTCGTGGTCAGCCACGGCGAAGGCCGCGCCGACTTCGCGCTTCACGGCGGCAACATTTCTGCTGATTTGGGCATTGCGTTGCAATATGTAGACGGTCAAAACCAAGTGACCCAAACTTATCCCCTCAACCCTAACGGCTCGCCTCAAGGTATTGCCGGTGTAACCAACGCCGATGGTCGCGTGACCATCATGATGCCGCATCCGGAACGCGTCTATCGTGCCGCACAAATGAGCTGGAAACCGGAAGACTGGACCGAACTCTCCGGCTGGTACCGCCTCTTCGCCGGAGCAAGGAAAGCTTTGGGTTAACCGGCAGGCTGATTTGATTCAGGTTTAAAGAAAAGGTCGTCTGAAAACGATTTAGCGGATTCTGTTATATCTGTTTTCAGACGACCTTTATATATTCTTTTACGTATAAGACCGAACCAATGCGTATGAAGACCGAACCAACCGCCGTCATTCCCGCGCAGGCGGGAATCCAGACCTCTGCAT
>NZ_JBQCVF010000661.1:0-901 GCF_051962515.1 Neisseria sp. P0009.S007
CGTTTTTCGTTGACTGTGTCGGGCGAATCGAGCAGGGCGCGGTGCATATTGATGGCTTTGTCGTTTTCGCCGCGTTGACGGTAGAGCTTGCCTAGGGTCAGGTTTAAGTCGTATGACTGCGGCTGTTGGTCAATCACTTCCGCCAATTCGCGCGCGGCGCGGCCACTGTTGCGGTCAACGAGGGCGTCAAGGCTTTTGTAAAACCCTGCCGGTATGCTTTTAGCCTGTTTCAGGACGGTCTTCATATCGACGCGCGCGGCAAACCAGCCCATAGCGAAGAAAACGGGGAGGAGGACGATGGGCAGTAAGATGACCCACAATTCGTTGTCCATGGTATTCCTTTATTGATTGGTGGCATTACGCTTTGGGAGTGGCTTCGGAAGTCGTTGCCGGTGTTTCGGTTTTGACCGGGGTCAGGTCTTTTTCGGAAAGGTGGGCGTATTTTTTCACTTCGGCACGCAGGCGGTTGTTTTCGCTGCGCAGGGACAGCAGACGGCCGAAGAGGGCAAACATACCGAACACGATACCGATAATAAATGCACCGAAAAGCACGACAATTAGCGGCAGATTGATGTTTTGGCCGGGCAGGTAGAAGAAGGATACGGTGTGGGTATTGGTAATGGCCAGCAGGAGGAAAACAAGAAGAATCAGGATTTTGATGATGGTATAGATGAGTTTCATGGGTTACTCCGGGTTGGCTGCGGTTGGGGCAGGCCGTCTGAAAAATGGTATCAGTTTAAACGATTTGCCGGATTTCGGATAGAACGGCATGTTTCAGACGGCAGGGGAGATGGTGTCTTTATGCTGACGGGTACTTGTCAAACCCATATTGAAAGGCGTATTGTTCAGTCTTTAGTTATTATCTTACAAATCAGAATAAGAAAGGCAATCATCATGAGCA
>NZ_JBQCVF010000662.1:0-901 GCF_051962515.1 Neisseria sp. P0009.S007
GCGGGCTTGTGTTATATTATCGTTTGATTTTCGCTTCAAAAGCCGTGCGTATGCCCAAACTCCACCAAATTATCGAAGGCCATTGGCAATCCCCTAATCCGTTTTTGTCTTTGCTGTTAAAACCATTGTCCAAGCTGTTTGCCAGAATTGCGGCGAAACGGCGCGATGATTTTGTTTCAGGCCGTCTGAAAAGCGAAAAATTGCCTGTGCCTGTGGTGGTGGTCGGCAATATCCATGCAGGCGGGACGGGGAAAACGCCGATAGTCGCCGCGCTGGTGTTGGGGTTGCGGGAAAAGGGCGTTAAGGTCGGCATCATCAGCCGAGGTTACGGGCGCAAGAGTAAGGCGGTTCATGTATTGAATATAGCCAGCAGTGCGGCAGATGCAGGCGACGAGCCTTTATTGCTGTTTCGCCAAACCGGCGCGCCGACGGCGGTAGGCAGCAGCCGTGCAGAAGCAGGCAGGGCATTGCTTGCGGCATATCCGGAGCTTGAATTGATTGTGGCCGACGACGGCTTGCAACATTATGCCTTGCAACGCGATATGGAAATTGCCGTATTCCCGGCGGCGGATGCTGAACGCACCAATTTGGATTTACTGCCCAACGGCAGCTTGCGCGAACCTTTGTCGCGATTAGCTTCCGTTGATGCGGTCGTCGTCAGCGGCGGAAAAGCAGATGCGGCATTTAAGCCGTCTGAAAATATGTTTGCCAGCCATATTGAAACAGGGCAGATTTACCGTTTGAACAGGCCGTCTGAAAAATTGGATTTGGCGGGTTTGGGAAATCAAACCGTTGCCGCCGTCGCCGGTATCGCCAAGCCGGAGCGTTTTTTCAATACGTTGCAAAGCATGAATATCGCTTTGAAACAAACCGTTGCCTTGCCTGATCATGCAGATATTAC
>NZ_JBQCVF010000663.1:0-901 GCF_051962515.1 Neisseria sp. P0009.S007
CGTTTTTCGTTGACTGTGTCGGGCGAATCGAGCAGGGCGCGGTGCATATTGATGGCTTTGTCGTTTTCGCCGCGTTGGCGGTAGAGCTTGCCCAAAGTCAGGTTCAGGTCGTATGACTGCGGCTGCTGGTCGATCACTTCCGCCAATTCGCGCGCGGCGCGGCCGCTGTTGCGGTCAACGAGTGCGTCAAGGCTTTTGTAAAAGCCGGCCGGTATGCTTTTGGCCTGTTTCAGAACGGTCTTCATATCGACGCGCGCAGCAAACCAGCCCATAGCGAAGAAAACGGGGAGGAGGACGATGGGCAATAAGATAACCCACAATTCGTTGTCCATGGTATTCCTTTATTGATTGGTGGCGTTACGCTTTGGGAGCGGTTTCGGAAGTCGCTGCCGGTGTTTCGGTTTTGACCGGAGTCAGGTCTTTTTCGGAAAGGTGGGCGTGTTTTTTCACTTCGGCGCGCAGACGGTTGTTTTCGCTGCGCAGGAACAGCAGACGGCCGAAGAGTGCAAACATACCGAACACGATGCCGATAATAAATGCACCGAAAAGCACGACAATCAGCGGCAGATTGACGTTTTGGCCGGGCAGGTAGAAGAAGGATACGGTGTGGGTATTGGTGATGGCCAGCAGGAGGAAAACAAGAAGAATCAGGATTTTGATGATGGTATAGATGAGTTTCATGGGTTACTCCGGATTGGCTGCGGTTGGGGCAGGCCGTCTGAAAAATGGTATCAGTTTAAACGATTTGCCGGATTTCGGATAGGACGGCATGTTTCAGACGGCATGGGAAGGGTATCTTTAATGCTGACGGGTACTTGTCAAAACCATATTGAAAGGCGTATTGTTCAGTCTTTAGTTATTATCTTACAAATCAGAATAAGAAAGGCAATCATCATGAGCA